>JANLUW010000472.1:0-2415 GCA_031363645.1 Rhizobacter sp.
CCTTCTCGATGGCGCGGCCTGGGTGCTTGGCCTGCATGTCTTTGAACTTGGTCGCGTGGATACCGCCCGGGTAGCCCGAATGACGGTAGTACACCTTGTCATTGGCCTTGTTGCCGGTCACGCGGATTTTTCCGGCGTTGACGATGACGATGAAATCGCCGGTGTCGACGTGGGGCGTGTAGATGGCCTTGTGTTTGCCGCGCAAGCGGAGGGCGACTTCACTGGCCACCCTCCCGAGAACCTTATCGGTCGCGTCAATCACAAACCACTCATGCACCACTTCGGCCGGTTTGGCGCTGAAGGTTTTCATGGTGAGTCAGTTTAGTTTTTCAGCCCCGTTTGCGCTGCGCTCGGTTACCACTTCTGGTTTCCAGTGCTCTGGATGGTGGACTCTTGCGACAGCGTTCTTCCCCAGGACCAACAATAGGAAAGCCTGCGATGTTATCAGAACGTTCATCAGCTCCCACTTGGTGCGGCGCAACAATTCGGCAGTGATGCTAAATCGAATCACGTAGACTGATGTTTACCCTACATACGGGAGTTCTCGATGACGAACAAGACCGACACGCCGCAAACACCTGCCAAGCCGACCGACACAGCCGCTGCGCCGAGTTGGAGCTGGGTGCCGATTCGCTCACTTGGCCCGCGCCACCGCGAGCGCATCAGCGCCCATTTGCGCGCGCTCGACGTCAGCGACCGCTACCTTCGCTTCGGTTATGCGGCCAACGATGCGCAGATCTCCAAATACGTCGATTTGCTTGATTTCGAGCAAGACGAAGTGTTCGGTATTTTCAACCGCCGGCTCGACCTGATCTCGATGGCACACCTTGCCCACTCGGTCGTCGCGCCTCAGACAGACGGGCCGGCCGTGTCGGAGTTCGGTGTCTCGGTGCTTCCCTTAGCGCGCAGGCGCGGCTTCGGCAGGCGCCTGTTCGAGCACGCGATGCTGCATGCACGCAACCGCGGTGTCGGAACGCTGATGATCCACGCGTTGAGCGAGAACACCGCGATGCTCAAAATCGCCCGCAATGCAGGCGCGACGGTGGTGCGCGAGGGCCCGGAGTCCGACGCTTGGCTGAAGCTGCCGCCCGACACTTTCGCCTCGCACATCGACGAGCTGGTCGAGCGCCGGGCGGCCGAGTTCGACTACCGGCTCAAGGTGCGCGCTCGCCAGGTCGGCGGCTTGTTGACTGCGCTCAGCGAGGTCAAAACCTCGATGAACAAGGTCGCCCACGTCGCAGACGAGTGACGCGGTGGCGTGCATTCCACACGGGCAACCGGTGGTCGCGCGCGCACCCTCATGTCAGGGATGAGCCAACCGTTTTCCGCAAGGTTACATCCGGTACAGTCGGTGACCGAGGTCGTCGTACCGACCTGACAACCGCCTTCCGAACGCGTTTTCCGACCATGCAAATGCTCCCCTGGATCGTCGCGCTTGTTGCCTTGGGGCTGCTGGCCATCGCGCTCGGCGTCTGGGCAATGAAGAGCACGCCGAAAAAGTCGGCCGACCTCCCGACCGAATGGGCGCTGGCCGCGCGCCCGGTTTTCTCGACCGACGAGCGCCGCGTTTACCGTCTTCTGCGGGAAGCACTGCCGCATCACATCGTGCTGTCGAAACTGCCACTGGTGCGCTTTTGCCAGCCGACCGACCCGAACGAAGTGCGTTTCTGGTTCGACCTGCTCGGCACCAGCCACGTGACTTTCGCGGTCTGCAGTGCCAACGGCCGCGTGCTCGCTGCGATCGATCTCGACACCGACCGCGGCAACTCGCGCCGCGTGATGCAGATCAAGCAGTCGGTGCTCAGCGCCTGCCGCGTGCGCTACCTGCGCTGCCCGGTCGACCAGCTGCCCTCGGCGGCCGAACTGCAGTTGCTGGTGCCGAGTGCCAACGCGCCGGCGCGCGGCCCACAGCCGGCATCGGCACCGCCACCCAACCTGCACCAAGCGCGTGATTCGCTTTCGAACACGGTGGCCTCTCGTCGTGCCGAACGCACTGCCCTGTGGCAAGACTCGACCGTGTTTCAGGACTCGTTTTTCGCGCCCGACTCGCGCGATGGCTTCAGCAGCAGCGAGTTCGCACCACTGGCCGGCGCCAAGTCACTCCGCGCGTCATCGCCACGCGCCACGCCCTCGGGCTTCGGCGGTCTCGACAATCGACCCGACCCGCTCACCGGGCTCGACGCTGAAGAGCTGGGCGATGGCGGCGTCGTGATCGACTCGCCGAAATTCTCGAACCTGCGCCGCTGACGGTCCGTTCAAGGCTGCGCGCTTAGCATGCGCGGATGACATCTCACCGCGAACCAACCCCCGGGAACGCTTCGGAAACCGCGTCCGAAACGCCGTTCGCCGGCCTCGACCCCGACACCGTGCTCGACGCGCTCGACGCCGTCGGCCTGCGCGGCGACGGCCGGTTGA
>JANLUW010000474.1:0-2346 GCA_031363645.1 Rhizobacter sp.
GGTTGCCGCGGATGCTTTCTTCCACGTCCATCGACGCGAGGTTGCGGTAGAGCATCGCAGTCGGCCGCAGCAAGGTTTCGCCGAGCGACATCACCGGGAACTCGAGCGGGAAGCCACCGGCCTCGTACACGCCGATCTTCACCTGCTCGGCCAGCGTGCGGAAGTGCGAGTTGCACGGCGTGAGCTCGCTGAAGGTGTTGCAGATACCGATAACCGGCCGGCCGTCGAACTGGTCGTGCGGCACGCCCTTGCCCTTCACCCAGCTGCGGTAGGCGAAGCCATCACGGTCTTGCCGGCCGAACCACTGCTGGCTGCGGAGTTCCGAGGGCTTCTTTTTTGGTTTCGATTCGTTGCTCATGGGTGCTCGGTTTCCCGTTGGCTGTGGCGTGGGGCTCGACAAAGGCTCCACGACATAATATGGTACGACGATTGACAACCATCTCGCTGAAAACCCGGGAGCCCACCTTGACAGCCCAATCGCCGAAGCTCGAGATTCTCTGCGTCGCCACCCCGCCGCCGTTCCTGCTGGAGCCATTGCAGGCCAAGTACACCGTGCACCTGCGCCTGAACGAAACCGACCCGGCGGCGTTCGCCAAGGTCGCATCGCACATCCGCGCGATCCAGGCGAGTGGTGACTCGAAAGTGAGCGCTGCGCTGATCGCGCAAGTGCCTGCGCTCGAAGTGATTTCGGTGATGGGTGTGGGCTACGACGGCATCGATGTCGCGGCCGCCAAGGCGCGCGACATCGTCGTCACGCACACGCCCGATGTGCTCAACGACGACGTGGCCGACCTCGCGATCGCGCTGATGCTCGCGTGGTCGCGCCAGATCGCGCGCGCCGACCGCTTCGTGCGCGATGGCGCTTGGTCGAAGGGGCCGCTGCCGCTGGGCCGCAAGATGTCGGGCGCTCGGCTCGGCATCGTCGGCATGGGTCGCATCGCCCAAGCGATCGCGCACCGCGCAGCCGCCTTCGGCATGGCCATTGCCTACACCGCCCGCAGCGCCAAACCCGAGCTGCCTCACCGGTACTTTCCAAGCGCGGCCACGCTGGCGGCGAACAGCGACTACCTGGTGCTGATCACGCCCGGCGGCGCCGGCACACGCAAGCTGGTCGACGCCGACGTGCTGCGTGCGCTGGGGCCCGAGGGTTGCGTCGTCAATGTCGCGCGCGGCTCGGTGATCGACGAGACGGCGCTGATCGAGGCCCTGCGCACCGGCGCCATCGCCGGCGCCGCGCTCGATGTGTTCGAGGACGAACCCAATGTGCCGCAAGAGTTGCGCGAGATGGACAACGTCGTCATGACACCGCACATCGGCAGCGCGACGGCTCAAACGCGCCGGGCGATGGCGCAACTCGCCTTCGACAACCTCGACGCCAAGTTGAGCGGCAAAGCGGTGTTGACGCCGGTGCCGGAATGCCGTTGAGAGGTTGCCCGGCACGCTGCGCTGCGCGAGCGGCCACACCTCCGTCGATGGGGCTTCTGGAATCGGCTTGCTTGGGATGAAACCGGACCAAATGATGGATCGGATCGCTGGCTGTACCGGCGCACCGCGGCAGGCGGCACCCGACGGAGGCTCATGCTGTGGCGGTCTTCGTCGAGTTGGCTCCCTCACGCCAGAGGGGCGAGGGGGCAATATAAGAGCTAAGCCGAACGAGCGCCGCTGCGCCCGCAAAGGCGCGTTCGTGCTGGGCGTGGCGCTTCGTAGGAGGCGTCGAGGAGCGGAGTTCGTGTGGCCGCGCGCGCAGCGCGCATCAACATCTGACTCGCCGCGGCTGTTCGAGCGCAGTGAGCGAAGCGAACGAAGCGAACGAAGCGAACGAAGCGAGTTTTGCGGCGGGCCATGCGACCGAGCACCGCAGAGCAGTCGTCGCGCAGCGGCGACCGCCGAGGCGAAGCGACGCGCCCAGCCCAAACGCGCCTTTGCCGCCACCACCATCCGCGGACATTAAGCTCGACGACATGCAAACCCCGAATCCAAGAACGAAATGAACCAAGCCCCGCTCGTCGTCATCATGGGTGTCGCCGGCTGCGGCAAAACCACAGTCGGCAAGCTGCTGGCACGCAGCCTGACGGCCGAGTTCCTCGAAGGCGATGACCTGCATCCGCCGCGCAACATCGAACGCATGGCTGCGGGCATCGCACTCACCGACAACGACCGACGCGACTGGCTGCTCGAAATCGCCCAGCAACTTGCCGACGCGCGCGCCAGCCGGCACGCACTCGTGGTCTCGTGCTCGGCGCTCAAGCTCAGCTACCGCGACATGCTGCGCACCGCCGCGAGCCAGCTCGCATTCGTGCACATCCACGGCGGCGCTGAATTGCTCGAAGCGCGCTTGCGCACGCG
>JANLUW010000479.1:0-8553 GCA_031363645.1 Rhizobacter sp.
GCTCCCGCCGGTGTTCTATGTCAATGCCGGGACACTGCCGGTGCCGCCCGAGGACGTATCCAACGGCGGTATCTGGTACACCGTGCAGCCGGCAGTGACGCCACCGAACAAGCCCGGCAACCTCGGCAACGACAATCAACAGCAGGGGGTGCAGTACTTCCTGAGCGCGCTCGATTTTGCGGGCACGCCCGACAAGCGCGTCGCGGTCTGGGCCCTGAGCAACACCAACTCATTGCAGTCGGCCGTGCCCGACCTGAAGCTGCAGGTGGCGGTAGTGGGCACCAACACGGCCTACCTGTCGCCGCCGCGGTCCGTTCAGAAGCCAAGCGCGACCACCCCGGCGCCGCGCAAGATCGACGGCGGTGACGACCGCATGCAGCAGGTGATGGACGTCGACAACACGTTGTACGGCTCGCTGACCACGGCAATCGGCGATCCGGCCGCGCCGCGTTCGGGCATTGCCTACTGGGGAATCAAGCCAAAGTGGACCGCCGGAAAGCTCTCCGGCACGGTGCGTGTGGAAGGGTATGTCTCGGTAGACGGCAACTTCCTGCAGCGGCCGTCGCTAGCCATCAACCACCAGGGCAAGGGCATCATTGCCTTTTCGCTGATCGGCCTCGACTACTACCCGAGCGCGGCCTTTGTCGGCTTCGACAAGCAGCAGGGTGCGCAAGGGCCGGTGCAGATTGCCGGCGCTGGTGTGGCACCCGACATCGGCTTCTCCGGTGCGGGCGGTGGCCGCCAGCGCTGGGGCGACTACTCCGCCGCGGTCGATGAAGCGGGCAAGATCTGGGCCGCCACCGAGTACATCCCGGTCGTCTCGTTCCCGGCACCGGCGCAGCGGGCCAACTGGGGCACCTACGTCTGGCGCGTGACGCCTTGACCTTGACCTGAAGCGCGGCAGCGCGCAGACCATCGAAAGAGGGCCGGTCGGCCCTCTTTCTTTTACGCTTGGCGCTTCGACGTGTTGGCGAGCTGCCTGATGCTCGGGCGGCTTACGATGAACAGGTGCTCCATGCTCTACCCCGCTGCGACCCGGAAGATGTTCGATCTGGACAAAATCATGGCCCGGCTCACGAAGCTGCCGACCCGGCGCAGCGTACGGATCAAAGGGGAAGAGGGTTGAGCCACTTGGCCGATGGCGACGCCGACTCGGACGATGCGCGAACGGCTAAGCTATTGCAGACTGCGGCCTGCGCTATCGAATCGCCTTCGGCCCGCGTACAAGGCAGACGGGAGCGCCTGGCGGCGCTGCTGCTACGTTCGAGGCTTCACCGCTGGACGACCGCTTCAAGGCGCTGAATCTCGATGATCGGAGACCCGCTCAGGGTCGGCTGCGTCAGTTCGCTCCCTCAACCTGCAGACGTTCGACAAGCGTTCGATGCCTGCTGGCATGCCAAAGTCGTTGAGCGACCGCTTTGGAGATTTCGCCTCTGCGCGCTGACGTCAAAGTACGTCTGCTGTACCTTGTAACCGGTCATTGGCGACACGATTTCCTCGACGCTTGGACGACCGGTAATGGCCGAGACCGGGTTTTCCCGGAGCTCGCCGTAAGCTGACTATGCCCGGCAGGGCGATCGCGCCGAAAGTCAGGTTCGTGGCGCCGGCTCGTACTCACACTGGCGGCCATCTGCTGACGTTCGACCTCGCGGGCTGAGCGACAGGACTCGACAGGAAGCTGTCGGTCACCTGAGGGCAGGAGCGGAGCGCCAGAGCCGCAACAATCGGGTGCTGGTCAGCAGTCGTTCGTGTGGGCCGGCAATCGACCCATTGCAGCCGGCGGCGGTTTTGTCAGCGAGCGACAGGTGTACTTCGGAACCTGACGTTCGCTCGCGCCGTCGAGAAACTAAGCCACGGCGACAGCGGTCGTTCGAGCGTGGAGAGCATCGACCACCGAAAGACGATCCCGCGAACAACTGCATCCGCAGACCGTGTACTCACGCTGTAGCCCGGGACAGACCACGCTGTTCCGCCCGGTAGAGCAGCATGCCGCGACCGTCATCGCCAAGGCGGCTACAGGAGCCGACCTGCCGCAGTTCGTAAAGGACTAGTTCGACGCCCTCCTCGCGTGCGACATCCCGGCCCACCGCTCCCTGCGGCTGCGCTGCGGTAACTGTGGCCACGACAAGATGGTCGCTTTCAGCTGCAACCGGCACGGCTTTTGCGCCTCATGCGTAGGCTCCGGGCGCCTTTGAACCGGTCGACGAGTGCCGCACTCGAGGGGCAGAAGAAGCGGTTGCGCGACATGCTTCTCCGATCCGACCATCAAGCCCGTTACGGAGCGCCCTTAGCGACGGAAGCTCTCACTTGTCTTCCGCGAACAACCGCAAATCAATCGCATTGGCCATCGCACGGTAGCCCGCATCGTTTGGGTGCAGATGGTCGCCCACGTCATAAGCTGGAAGAATTTTCGTAGGGTTCGATGGATCACGGACCACCGCATCAAAGTCAATCACAGCGTCAAATGCACCGCTATTACGAATCCATGAATTTACGAGCTCGCGCTTGACTTCACCCGCTTGCTGAAAGTATCCCGGAAAGATCGTCCCGACGTAGGGGGTCAAAGTCGCGCCGTAGACCTTGATTTCGTGCGCATGAGCGCGCCGGATTATCTGCTTATAGCCTGCGATGATGTCTTCGGCGGAAACGGCATCCGGGGTTCCGGGTGCAGCGTGACCAAAATCGTTAATTCCCTCCAAGAGGATGATGTACTTGACGCCAGACTGAGCGAGCACGTCACGGTCGAAGCGCGCCAGTGCGTCTGGCCCGAACACAGGAATCAGGCCGTCATGAAGCACGCGATTGCCGCTGATCCCCTCATCCAGAACGGCCACCTTACGGTGATTCGCATGAAGTCTCTCGGCCAAAATATTTGGCCACCGGTGATTGGCATCCACAGTCGACCCATAGCCGTCCGTTATTGAGTCTCCCAGCGTCACGACAGCCCGGGTGTTTTCGCCAGCGGTAACCTCCACTGCGGTGAGCAAGCTCCATGAAGTGGAAGTAGTAAGCACCGGCATGTTGACTGCGTCGACATAGTTGCCGGCCGTCGATGCGTAGTTGTGCTGAACAGCAAGTGAATGCTCGGTGACTGGCCCTGTAACGCCAGGCAAGTAGACACTCACTGCCAGGTTGCTCAAAGCACGGACGTCAAGGTCTACAGCGTCGCTGACTACCATAGCGCCTGCAGGGATGGTCGTCGATGTGCTCCCTCCAAATCGAAGCGGTCGGTCTGTCCGCGAGTCGATGGAGGCGCCGGAGGTTTGCGCTGCGATATGCGCTGCTCCGATGGTCAGCGACTTTGTGCCAAACGTATTGGACAGGCGAACGCGAACGTGGTCACCGCCAATGCTCGTATGGACGATTTGGCGCAATGTCTGATCGTCGTACCCGACAGCGGACAAGTTCGACGGGCTAGCAGTCCAGGTTCCGACCCAGTCCGAACTTTCTTCACCCTGTCGATCTCGAGCGAAAACGGATGAACCACCCCCGAGTAGGAGTGTGCTGAGAAGCAGTCCGGCGACGACAGACAAAGAGGTGTGGCTGAGCCATGACCGACGCGAAGCTTTAGACGCATTCATTGGTTTGTCTCCTCAGATTGTTTTCGAAACAAAAGGCTGGAATCGAAAAACTGAACAGGATGGGGCGAGTTCCGCCTCGGAATTACCGCCTAGCGAGGCTACTCCCGCTACGAAAGTTAAAGCGTTAAGGAATTACCCTACATCTGCAGGAACAGCGACGCCGACGGTGAGATGACGTTGAGGAGAGCGAACCGGGGGTTCGGGTCGAAAAGGAAGGTTCGATTTGCATGGCCGATAACGACGGCGATTCGGAGGAAACCGACTCGCTCAGGCCGCTGCTGGCGGCGGCCTGTACCTATCGGATCGCCTTCGGTCCTCGGGCCTGCCAGAGAGCGCTGACGGTGCAGGGAGCTGGACCAGTCCGTGCTGACCACGGACGTCCTTGACTTCGACACCTCCGACAACCACTACTAGTTGCAAGGGTTGGGCGACGTGTTGGAGATGGGAAACGCGCGTTTGGTTTGGTGACGCCGTCGCAGGGCGCAGCTGATGAAATTTCCGCAAGCGCTTGGAAGTGCACCCGAAAACTCGGAGAGCAGAATTGCTCCGAAGCAGCCGCTGGCGGACTTCAGCTTGTGGCCGTCAGCGTGAAGTCGGCGTTGTCGTCGGAAGCTGACATCAGCAGGCAAAGGCCCTCGCGCCAAGCGGCGGCTTCCTGACGCGGCTGCGAACTGGCGCTGACGGCCACACGCGGACTCTCAGGAAAGTAAGCTATGCCGAACACTATTTACGCGCTGCGAAACGAAGGCATCGGCAATCCTGATTAGCAATGTGCCTCAGCTCCACCCCTGATCGAGCGGATTTGGCGAGCCGGGCATTGCGCGACATCGACGATGAGGCGTGCGAGCAAGTCGCGCAGATCAAAGCGGCGGTTGAAGCGGTAGGCGAACGCGCCGAGGTAGGTGTCCGCATGTTTGGCCCAGTCGAGCGAGTGGAACGCGCCATGCAGCGTTGTCTTGAGATTGCCGAGGATGGTGTTGACCCACTGGAACTGAGGCAAGTCGCGCGGCTTGCGCTCGCCCACGACGATGGGCGTGTGAACGCAACCCGCCGCCGTCACCGCCGCGAAGCAGCCGAGTCCGTCGCTCGTCACCAACGTCTGGGGCGCCAGATGGGCGTAAGCCCAGGCCTTGATCGCCTCGGACGTGAAGCCGCTGACACGGTTGAGCTTGACGAACTGCGGACGCCCCTTGTCGTTGAGCGAGACGGCGGCCACGAACGGCGTCTTGTTCTCGGAGCCGCGCCCGGGCTTGCCGCCGGGGTGCTCGCCGCCCAAGTAGGCGTCGTCCAGTTGCACGCTGCCAGCGAGCCGGTGTTGCCCTTCGCGCTGCGTCATGGCATAGCTGATCTTGTGCTGCAACGCCCAAGCGGTGGGGTAGCTCACGCCGAGGTGGCGCTTGAGGGCCAGCGAGGACAGGCCGGTCTTGGCCTGGCTGAGCAGGTAGATCGCCAGGAACCAGGTGCGCAACGGCAACTTGGTGTGCTCGAACAGGCTACCCACCGTGAGCGAGGTCTGGTAGCGGCAGGCCTTGCACTGAAACAGCTTGCGCGCGCCGTGACCGACGACCCAGTGCTCGGCGGCATCACAGCGCGGACAACGAAACCCGCCGGGCCAGCGTGCAGCCTTGACCGGCTGGGCGCACTGATTTTCAGTGCCGAACCGCTCGATGAACTCAGACAGCGACATGCCACGCTGAAACTGGATGGGGTTCATTGCCACGCACTCGACTGCGACAGCGGAAATCGACAAGGCTACAGACCAGATAGCTCACCAAATGAGCTACCTGAGGCCACTTACTAATCAGGCGTTCAGATGGGGGGGTAGCCAAGAGCGCCTAGTTCCTTAACAATAAATTTTCCAAAATTGCTCGGCTTCGAGGTCAATAGCAAAGCCAAGTCTGGTGCTTTCAACAAAGTTGATCAGGCCGCACACTCGAAAGGAAATCCCTTTGAAACTGTTATTTGGTGCCGTTGCAGCCGTATTGATCAATTTCGCGCCCCTGGCCCAGGCCACGCCTGTCGTGACCGCCGGAACGGCAGTGGTGAAAATCGGCGAGAGCTTCAGTGTGCCGATCACGATCTCCGACGCCGTAAACTTGATGTCTTGGCAATTCAACTTGGCTTACGATCCGGTTGTATTGAGTGCTCAGAGCATTGCCGAGGGACCGTTCCTAGCCAGCACTGGCTCTACCTTGTTCGGCTCCGGCGTCATCGACAACGACAGCGGCCTCCTTAGCCTGGCGACCGACAGTTTCGTTGACTTTGCGCTGCCGCCGAGCGGTGGCGGCACTTTGGCCGTCATCACGTTCAAGGCGCTTGCCAATGGCCTGTCTCCATTGACATTGTCCAGTGTGTTCATCGACTTCTTGGACACGGGCTTTTCGGTGAACAACGGCGCGGTATGCGTTGGTGGCGCATCGATTGCTGGCTGCGGCTCCGGTGGAGGTGGCGTGACGCCTGTGCCAGAGCCGGCAAGTTGGGCGCTGATGGCCCTGGGTCTGGGCTGCGTCGTTGTTGGACGACGCTTGGTGGCGCGGTACACAGCCCCCCGCGTCGCCGGCTGACGCCAGCGGCACGATCGCTCAAAGATGCAACGGCAAAGTGAAGAGCACTATGAAACGGTCTGCAGCCGTTGCCTTTGAGCCGTTTTGGCCTTTGCTAGCGATGGCTTTGATCGCCACGACGCTCGGAGGCTGCGATGCAGCCGATCACGAGCGCTTTCCTGATCCCCGACACATTGGTCTCCCTGCGCCCACGACAGTAGCTTTGCCGGGTGCCGTGCCGCCGACTCCAACGCTGGCCGCGGCCAACGCTTCGTCAGTGCATGCTGCTACCAGCTTGGCCCCCAACGGGCCGACCACCGGCAACGCACAGATCTTAATGGCGCCTGCTTATAACTCGCCACTCGATGTGACGAGCCGCCTAGTCGCACTGGAGCGCTGGGCCCAAGAACTGAATGGGCCCCTGGATGTAGTCAGCACCGCGATGGTAGACCCGGACGAGGGCGTGCGCGAACGCGCCCAGCAATTGTTCGAGGAGGCGCTGGCAAGGCGGCGCTGAGCCCAGGCCGTCGACTTCGCACAACCGCACGCCGTGCAACGACACGACGACACCGACACCCGTTACCCATCGTCATCCCGCTTCAGCAGAGCCTTTTCTACCAGGAGCTCACTGCAAATGAACCGCATCAATACGGCCCCACCGATTAGCTCGCCGCGAAACCGGTGTGGTTTAGACCATCGTTCTGTAAAGCGCCCCCGCGACATTCGAGGAGCTCTGCGTTTTAGTGATGTCACTCCCTGTGCCAGTGGACTGATCCAACCTTGTCTTTTCAGGAGAACCAACATGTTGAGCAAAACAAGACTGACCGCCCTCATCTCCACCGTGGCCTGCGCGATGTCGCTGGTGTCCACAGCGGCCAGTGCCCAAACCGTGGCCAACGGGCCGTACTACGCCACCCCGTCATGGGATCAGAAACTTCAGTGCGATTCGCTGGCGTCATGCCCGCGTTTCGTGGTGCTAGCGAATTGGAATAGCGAAGCGGTGCTGGATCGTGAGACGGGGTTGGTGTGGCAGCGGGTGCCGCGCACGCTCGGCGTGACCAACCTGACCTACGCGGACGCTGCCCTTGCCTGTGCAGGCGAAACAACCGGCGGCCGCCGCGGCTGGCGCTTGCCTACCGTCGAAGAACTCTCCAGCCTGTTCGACCCTGGCAATCTGGTGTCGCCGTTTCTTCCGCTGGGCCACCCGTTCAGTGTGCCCAGCAGCTACCCGTACTTCACGTACTGGACATCGACGCTTGCGGCTGACGCCTACGCCTCCCTTCGCATATACCTCTCGAACGACAATATCCCGAATAGGCCGGACCGAAGGCTGGCGCTGGGCCTTGCTGCCGCCGGCAGCACTGCCACGAACTGGTGTGTGCGCGCCCCGTCGTCGCCGTCCTAAACGGCCGGAGCGATGCGACCTTTGGCCGCCCTGCAGTCTGAGCTCAAGTCGTCGACGCTGAAGTTTGGCGCAGAGGGGAATTTTGGCTTGTTGGGGCAGATTGACACCGAACATCGCGGCTGGCGGCCTAAGTCGTCTTTCAATTACTGACTTCGTACAGTCACTGCTATCAGCCAGTCCAAACATCGCGTTGAGGACTGCTTCGGGTCGAGGCTGTGTGAAGACTCCACAGCAAGGCAATTTTGGGAGGTCCTCCACCCCTTGGCGAGGTCAGAAAAGTCGCACCTGCGCCAATCTGACGCCTCGATGTATCGGTGAACGCGAAGTCCTTCGGGTTTTCACACAGCCTCAGTTGTCTGCCGGCCCTGGCGAACGACGGCTGACCGGCACCCGAATCTTGTGGTCTTGGCTCTCCGCTCCTGCCCGCAAGTGACCGGCCGCTTTCGCTGCCATTGCTGACACCCATCACGCGGACGTGAAAGGCAGCAGTGGGTCGATTCGAGCCCATCGCGCGAGGTGGAAGCGGCCGTTCAAAGGGTCTGGCAGCCCCGCTGCAGTTTGAGTGACGGCTCTACCGCGCGTTGCTGACGCTCCTGGCGTCGCCGAACGCCAGACTGAATGTCGGCTTACTGACGCTGACCGAGCATAGGCCCGACAGCGGCCACCGACAGCAATCGCTGCACAGCTGTCGTTAGCGGTGCATAGGCGAGCGGCAGCAACGGGTCGGCAGCGCCACTTCGCGACTGTCGGAAGCCGCCATTGAGGCCGTGATGTTTTCTGGTTCGCCGGTTGGCACACGCGAGCGACTGCTGTCGACGAACTTCGATTCCTCGGCATGTTTGGCGAACGACCGTTTCCAAAGTGGACCGGTCGCTCGACCGGAAGTTCGCCACCGACGCCTTTGGGTCGATTCGAGCCCATCGCGCGAAGCGGGAGCTGCCGTTCAAAAGGTCTGGCATCCCCGCCGCAGTTTGAATGACGGCTCTACCGCGCATTGCTGACGCTCCTGGCGTCGCCGACGGCC
>JANLUW010000480.1:0-3246 GCA_031363645.1 Rhizobacter sp.
TCGAAAGTTTCGCTGCGTGGCCACTTGCCACGTGCCACTTGCCCAGCTACCTCGGCTGGTTCCGCGCGTTAAACCGTCAACCAGTCGACGGCTGGAAGCCCGCGCAGTGGCTGGCGATTGTCTGCGCGGCGCTGGTCGAACGTGAGCGTCTTGCCGTCCCACCTTGCTTGACGACGATAGGGGCGTGAGCATGGTGTCCACCTATTCCTTGGTGGACACCTATGCACTCCAAATCCGCTCCTCGCCGTCGGCATAGTGCCGAGCTCAAGACGAATGTTCTGGCCGCCTGCGATGAGCTAGGCGCGTCGATCTCGGGGGTCGCGCTCGCGCATGGCCTGAACGCCAATCTCGTGCGCAAGTGGCGTTCCGGTCGTGGCGTCGAACGCGCCGGTGTGACGTCCGCGTCGCTGCACGTGAACGGGGCGCCGAAGCGACCCGCGTCTACGACCTCGCTACTGCTCGGCACCAGCCCTGAGTTCGTCGCGATCGAGATGCCCGAGTCGCTCAAACCTGCGGCCGCTTGCGTTGCCGCCGCCCAGCACGCCGGTGGCGTGCAGAGCGTCGAGCCGCTCATCCATGTCGAGCTGCGCCGCGGAGCGTTGCACCTCAACGTACGGTGGTCGGCATCGGCAGCCGACGACTGCACGGCGTGGTTGCGCGAGCTGAGCGTGGGCCTGCTCAAGTGATCCGCATCGACCGGCTGTGGCTGTGCACCGCGCCGATGGACATGCGCGCCGGCGCCGAGCGGTTGATGAGCTGCGTGGTGCAGACCACCGGCGCCGCCCACGCTCACCACGGCTATCTGTTCGCCAACGCGCGCGCCACACGCATCAAGCTATTGGTTCACGACGGCTTCGGCGTGTGGTGCGCCGCGCGGCGCCTGAACGCGGGGCACTTCGCGTGGCCACGAGAAGCGTCGACGACGCCGCTGTCGTTGACGCAGTCCCAATTCGATGCACTGGTGGTCGGCCTGCCCTGGCAGCGCCTGCCGGAGATGAGCGTGATCACGCGGATGTGAGCGTTGTGATGTCGATGCGCCGACGACGCAGGATGGCGTTGACGGGACTTGCGCCAATGGCGTGAGTGGAATCGTCTGGGCATGATGCGACGCATGCTCAGCATGCGCGACGTCAAGACCCAGGACCTGGAAAGTCTGACGCCCGAGGCCATCACCGCGCTCGCCGCACAGATGCTGCAGCACATCCAGCATCAGGCCAACGAGCTGCAGAGCAAAGGCCGCGAGCTCGACCTCAAGCAAAAGCTCATCGAGCGCAAGGACCGCGACATCTCGTGGCGCGACGCCAAGCTGGAGAAGATCACCTTCGAGCTGACGCGCCTGAAGCGCTGGAAGTTCGGCGCCAAGAGCGAGGCGATGGACGCGCAGCAGCGCCAGATGTTCCAGGAGACGCTGCTCGAAGACGAAGCCGACCTCGAGGCCCAACTCGCCGCGCTGCAGGCCGCACTGCCCAAGACGGCGGCTGCGCCCAAGGCAACGCGCAAGCAACCTCGCCGCCAGGCACTGCCTGATCATCTGCGCCGCGTCGAACACCATCACGAGCCCGAGAGCACCGCTTGCGCCACGCACGACTGCGGGCAGCAGATGACCCGCGTCGGCGAGGACGTGAGCGAACGCCTGGACATCGTTCCGGCCGAATTCTTCGTGCACCGCCACATCTACGGCAAGTGGGCCTGTCGCTGCTGCCAGCGCCAAGGGATCGAACGCTTGGTGCAGGAGCCGGCCGATCCGCAGATCATCGATGGCGGCATCGCTGCCAGCGGGTTCGTTGCACACACGCTGATCAGCCGCTTCGTCGATCATCTGCCGTACTACCGGCAGGTGACCATCAACGCCCGCTCCGGTGTTCACACGCCGCGCTCGACGCTGGCGGCGCAGTCCGGCCGCGCCGGTGCGGCGATGACCCCGCTTTACGAGGCGCACAAGCGCTTCGTGCTGAGCTGCCCGGTGCTGCATGCCGACGAGACGCCGGTGGCCATGCTGGACCCTGGGGCGGGCAAGACCAAGCGAGCGTACATCTGGGCCTATGCGCGGGGAGAGCTCGATGCCCAGCAAGGGGTCATCTATGAGTTCTGCCTCGGACGCGGATCACAGTACCCGCTGGCGTTCCTGGGTGGGGTAGGTGGGACGCGAGGGCCACCTCGACCAGACGATGAAGCGGCATGGAGGGGCACGCTGGTGTGCGATCAGTACGCCGGCGATGACCGCGCGTTGGATCGGCGCGTGTACCCGCAGCGCATTGCCGCACATTGCGCAGCTCATGCTCGGCGCAAGTTCGACGAACTGGTCGGCACCAGCGAGGTGGCCAAGGAGGCGATCAAGCGCATCGGCTGGATCTACCACGTTGAGGGTCAATTCCAAGGCATGGACGCGCAGCAGCGCTCGGTAGCCCGAGATCAGTTGACGCGGCCGTTGTGGGCGGAACTGCACGTCTGGCTGCGGCTGGAGCGAGGTCGTGTCCCGGACGGGGGCTCGATTGCCGGCGCGATCGACTACAGCCTGAACAGCTGGGTCGCACTGACGAGGCACCTCGAAGACGGGGCGGTACCGATCGACAACAACTTCATCGAGCGGCAAATCAAGCCGTGGGCGATGGGACGCCGCGCCTGGCTCTTCGCCGGCAGTGAGTTGGCTGGCCAGCGCGCGGCGATCGTCATGAGCCTGGTGCAGTCGGCCAAGCTCAACGGTCACGAACCATGGGCCTACCTACGCGACGTGCTCGAGCGGCTTCCCGGCCACCCGAACAACCGCATCGATGAGCTGCTACCGCACCGCTGGACGAAGCCCGACGCCTGACCATCGGGCTACCGCGTCGCGCAGTCGACGCAGTCAAGAGGGGGCGGCTAGACGCTCACGGCATGACCGCCGGTCGCGGCATTGCTTCGGCCATCGCGGGAAGTATCAGGACGAACCCCGCTAGAGCCACGGATGCTCGTCGTGCCGTGCTGTTGCTCATCTATGCAGCCAGCCAACAACGCGCTGCTCACTACGGCAGTCAAAGATCAATCGCTTCAAAACTGGCACCAGACTGGCACCAGCTCCGAGCAGAAAACAAAAAAGTCAGCAGGCGCTAACCTGCTGACTCTTGTCTATCTTGGCTCCCCGACCTGGGCTCGAACCAGGGACCCACGGATTAACAGATGAAGTCTCTGGCTTGGAGGCGGGTTTACCGTCACCGGAATTTCAATGATATCAACAAGTTAGCCGAAGTGGGCCGAACGCAATCGAAG
>JANLUW010000517.1:0-23131 GCA_031363645.1 Rhizobacter sp.
CGCGCGCCGCGCCCGCGCATGTTGGTGACCACGCCGTTCCACCTGAAAATGCTGCTCGAGTCCGGCGTTTCGCTGCCCGCGATCGACCTCACCGTTTGCGCGACCGCGCCGCTCGCGCCGCAACTCGCGGCGCGCGCCGAGGCCGCGCTCGCCGCACCGTTGATGGAAATTTACGGTTGCACCGAGGCCGGCCAGGTCGCATCGCGGCGCAGCACCGAAGGCGCGGAGTGGCACGTGTACGACGGCCTGCGCCTCAGCGGTGACGGCGCCGAGGCCGTCGTGCAAGGCGGTCACGTGCCCGAGCCGACGCTGCTCGCCGACGTGCTCGACGTGATCGACGCCCACACATTCCGCTTGCTCGGCCGCTCGAACGATTTGATCAACATCGCCGGCAAACGCAGTTCGCTCGGCCACCTCGACTTTCACCTGAACTCGATCGCCGGCGTGCACGACGGCGCATTCTGGTTGCCGCCCGACACAGTCGGCGGCGGCGTGGTGCGGGCGGTCGCGTTCGTCGTTGCGCCCGAGCTGGCTGCAGCCGCTCTGCACGAGACCGTGCTCGGCGCGTTGCGCCATCGCCTCGACGCCGCCTTCCTGCCACGCCGCATCGTCGCCGTGCCGTCGCTGCCCCGCGAGCCGACGACCGGCAAGTTGCCGGCGCAGCAGTTCGCGGCGTGGGCTGAGCAGGCGCTGGCTGCGAGCAAGGGCTGAAGCGATGCACAAAGTGCCACTGCCGATCGCGCCCGACCACCCGGCCTTCGCCGGCCACTTTCCCGGCCAGCCGCTGCTGCCGGGCGTGTCGCTGCTCGCCGCGGTGCTCGAAGCCGTGCTCGACGTGCCGGCGCTCGCATCGCAGATCGGCCACGCGCCGCGCATCGGCGCCGCGAAGTTCCTCGCACCGGTGCGGCCCGGTGCACAGCTCGTCATCACGCTCGACGCCAGCCCGCGCGGCGTGCGTTTCGAGGTGCGCGAAGGCCAGCGCATCGTCGCGTCCGGCCAGTTCGAGGCGCTGTCATGAGCACGCCGATCGACAGCGCGCCCGGTGGTTGGACAGCCGCCAAAGAGCGCAGCAACCTGCGCACACTGCGCCTGATGCGCTGGATCGCGGTGACGGCTGGTCGGCGCATCGCGCGGCTGGTGTTGCACCCGATCGCGCTGTACTTCCTGCTCGTCAACGGCCGCGCTCGGCGCGCCTCGTTGAATTACCTCCTGCGCGCGCTCGGCCGGCCCACGCACTGGACCGATGCGTACCGCCACATCCACTGTTTCGCGGCAACGATCCTCGACCGCGTCTACTTTTTACAAGAGCGGTTCGACCAGTTCGAAATCACCGACCACGGCGGCGCGGCGCTGCACGCACGACTCGCTCAAGGCGAGGGCGTGATGCTGGTCGGCGCGCACATCGGCAGCTTCGAGGCGCTGCGCGCCACCGCACACGGCCGCGGCGTGCCGATCGCGATGCTGATGTACGAAGACAATGCGCGGTTGATCAACGCCACGCTCGCCGCGCTCGCGCCCAACGTGCAACTGCACACCATCGCGCTCGGCAAACCCGGCGCGATGCTGCAGTTGCGCCGCTGGCTCGACGATGGCGGCCTCGCCGGGCTGCTCGCCGACCGCACGCTGCCCTCTCATGCGGCCCACCCGGCTTACCCCGGTCAAGCCGACCGCACACGCACCCTGTGGCTCGATTTTCTCGGCCAGCCGGCGCGCTTTTCGGACGGCCCGTTTCGTCTGGCCGCGCTGCTGCGCTGCCAGGTCGTGTTCATGGCCGGGCTGTACCGTGGCGGCAACCGATACGAGTTGCGCTTCGTCGAGCTCGCCGACTTTCGTGCCTCGGCCGCAACAAGCGGGCTCGACCTCGACGCCCGCATTCGCGACGCGATGCAGCGCTACGTCACCCTGCTCGAAGCGCTGTGCCGCGAGTCGCCGTACAACTGGTTCAACTTCTTCGACTTCTGGGCCACCGATGCCGCTGACCACCCTGTTTCGCAGTGACCGCCGTGCGCTGCTCGCCGCGTGTGCCGCGCTCGGCGCCGCACGTGCATGGCCGGCGCGCGCGCAAGCCGCCTTCGGCCTCGTCGAGCTGATGCGCGCGCTCGCGCAGGTCAAGGCCGGCGAGGCCACGTTCACCGAAACGCGCACGGTCGTGATACTCGAACGCTCGCTGCAATCGAGCGGGCGCTTGAGCTTCGAGGCGCCCGACAGTTTCGTGCGCGAAACACTCAAGCCGCGGCGCGAGAAAATCGCCGTCATCGGCAACAGCGTGACGATGAGCATCGGCAGTGGCACGAGCGCACGCAGCCGCACCGTTCCGCTCGATTCGGTGCCCGAGGCCGCCGTCATCATGGAGGCGATCCGCGGCACGCTCACCGGCAACCGCGACGCGATCGAGCGCAACTTCACGCCGAGCGTCAGCGGCTCGCCGCAGCGCTGGTCGCTGGAGTTGAAACCGCGCGAGCCGCGCCTGCGCGAGCTCGTGATCGCGGTGCGGCTCAGCGGTGAACAAGGGCTGGTGCGCGAGGTGACGGTCGCGATGGCCGATGGCGACAAATCGGTGATGACGATCGCACCGATCACATCGGTCACGTCGACACCGTCTCCCGGCGCCAAGCCGGCGAGCGCGCCGAGCTGACGGCGCGCGATGGCTCGCCACCTCGATCGCGTGCTCGCGCTCGCCCGCCGCCGCGCCGTCGCGCTGTGGCTGCTGTGCATCGCGCTCGCCACGGTGATCACGGTGCACACGAACTACGTCGCCGATCTCTCGGCTTTCCTGCCGTCGACGCCGAGCGCCGAACAGGCGGTGTTGCTCGATCAGCTTAAGAGCGGCGTGGCCGCGCGGCTCTTGTTGATCGGCATCGAGGGCGGCACGCCGGAGCAGCGCAGCAATGCATCGCTGCAGTTCGGTCAGGCCTTGCGCGAAAGCGGCGCGTTCGACGCCGTGCACAACGGCGACAACTCAAGCTTCGAGGCGACCGGAAAATTTTTGTTCGAGCACCGCTACCTGCTGAGCCCCGCGGTCGATGCGCAGCGCTTCACCGTCGACGGTTTGCGAAACGGCATCGACGAAGCCACCTCGCTGCTCGGCACGCCGGCCGGCGCGGCAGTAAAAACGGTGATCCTGCGCGACCCGACCGGCGAAACGATCCGCATGGCCGAAAGCATGCTGCCGTCGCAGGCGCCACGCAGCGATGGCCGCGTCTGGATTTCGCGCAGCGCAGCGCGCGCGGTGCTGATCGCGACCACGCACGCCGACGGTGCCGACCTCGATGCGCAGCAGCACACCCTGCAACTCATCGACACCCAATTCGCGCCGTTCAAGGCGCAGGGGTTGACGTTGATCGTCTCGGGCTCGGGCACCTTCGCGGTGGCGTCGCGCACGCAGATCAAATCAGAAGTCGAGCGGCTCGCGATCGCCGGTGGCGTGGCCATCGTCGGGCTGATGCTGCTGGCCTTCGGCGGCTCGTTGCGCACGCTCGTCACGGCCATGCTGCCGGTGGCCTCGGGCGTGCTCGTGGGCATCGCGGCGGTGAGCCTGATCTTCGGCAACGTGCACGGCATCACGCTGGGTTTCGGCACCACGTTGATCGGTGAAGCGGTCGACTACGCGATCTACTATTTGATCCAGGCGCGGCCCGGCACATCGGGCGGGCCCGCAGGGTCGGGCGCGCGCCGCTGGATCACCGGCAACTGGCCGACCGTGCGGCTCGGCTTGTGGACCTCGGTCTGCGGCTTTGCGGCGTTGCTGTTCTCGGGCTTTCCCGGCCTCGCGCAGCTTGGCGTGTTCTCGATCGCCGGGCTCACCGCGGCCGCGCTGACAACCCGTTGGGTGCTCACGAAAACCTCGCCCGACGGCGCGCCCGGAATGGGCCTGCGGCGCCACCTCGGCCGCTTCGTCGGGTCGTGCACCGAGGTGCTGCCGATGCTCCGCTGGCCCCTCGCCGCGCTGACGCTGTTGGCCGCCCTCACGCTCGCGTGGCTGCCGTCGCCGTGGCGCGGTGACTTGTCTTCGTTGAGCCCGGTCGGTGAGGCCAAGATGAAGGTCGATGCCGACCTGCGTGCCGACCTCGGCGCGACCGATGCCGGCACGCTGGTCGCCGTCTCGGCGACCGACGAAGCCGGCGTGCTCCTCGCTGCCGAAGCGGCCGGCGCGCGGCTCGACCAACTGATCGCAGCCGGCGCGATCACCGGCTACGAATCGCCGGCCCGCGTGCTGCCGAGCCCCGCGACTCAACTGGCGCGGCAGGCGGCGCTGCCTGATGCGACAACGCTGACCACGCGCCTGGCCGAAGCCACCATCGACGGCCCACTGCCCGCTGCGCGCCTCGGTGAGTTCATCACCGACGTGCAAGCTGCGCGGCAACAAACGCTGCTGACGCGCGAGTCGCTCAAGGGCACGCCGCTGTACGCCGCGCTCGACGCGTTGCTGGTGCCGGGCAGCAGCGACATGACGAGCGTGCGGCCCTGGCGCGCGCTGCTCAGTTTGCAGGCCGGGCAGAAGCCGATCGACCCTTCGGCCCTGCGCGCTGCGCTCGCCGATGTACCCGGCGCGCAGGTCGTCGACATCGGCGCCGAGCTCGGCACGCTGTACGCGCGCTACCTGCACGAGGCCGGGCTGCAGGCACTGCTCGGCGCGCTTGCCGTGTGCGTGTTGCTAGCGCTGCACTTGCGTTCGTTGAAGCGTCTGTGGCGCATCGCGCAGCCGGTCGCGGCGGCAGTGCTGATCGTGCTCGCGGTGTTCAGCGCGAGCGGCGCGGCGCTCGGCATCCTGCACCTCGTGGGGCTGCTGCTGACCGTCGCGATCGGCTCGAACTACGCGCTGTTCTTCGACCAGATCCGCGCGCAGCAAGACGCCGCGCCGCCCGGTGCGCCGATGGTGGTCGACAACGACACACTCGCGTCGCTCGGTACTCATGACGAAACGCTCGCATCACTCGCGTTGGCCAACCTGACCGCGGTGATTTCGTTTTGCCTGCTTGCGTTCTCGAGCATCCCGGCGTTGTTCGCGATCGGGCAAGTGGTGGCGCCGGGCATCTTGCTCAGTCTGGTGTTGTCAGCGGCCTTCATCCCGGCGCGCGGGCGTCTGACGGGCACGAGCCGCATGTAAAAATCTATTTCCGATGCATACCGCGCCTTCGTCCATCACCCCGAAACTCGTCTCGCCCCGCTGGCACACGCCGGCGCTGGTGAAGGCCAGCATCGCCTGCCACGTCGGCGCGGGCGCGCTCGCCGTCGCGCAACCCGCGCTGTGGCCGTGGGCGCTCGGTGCCGTCGTGCTCGACCACGCGCTGATCACCGGCACGGGCCTCTGGCCGCGCTCGACCTGGCTCGGCGCGAACCTGCTGCGCCTGCCACCGGCCGCGGCCCTGCGTCATGAGGTCGCATTGACGATCGACGACGGCCCCGACCCCAGCATCACGCCCGCGGTGCTCGACCTGCTCGACGCGCACCGCGCGCGCGCCACTTTCTTCTGTATCGCACGCCACGCCGAACAGCACGCGCCGCTGTGCCGCGAGATCGTGCGGCGCGGCCACAGCGTGCAAAACCACAGCTTCGATCACGCGCACACGTTCTCGCTGCTCGGCCCGCACGCGATGCGGCGCGAGGTTGCCCGTGCGCAAGACTCGCTCGCGCAAATCACCGGCCAGCGCCCGCGCTTTTTTCGCGCGCCGGCCGGGTTGCGCAACTTGTTCTTGGCACCCGTGCTGCACGCGCTCGATCTGCAACTCGTCGCGTGGACGCGCCGCGGCTTCGACACCGTGCGCCGCGACCCGGCCGACGTGTTCGCGCGCCTGGCCCGCGGCCTCGCGGCCGGTGACATCCTGCTGCTGCACGACCACCACACCGCGCTCGCCGCGGGCGGCCGGCCCGTCACGCTCGAGGTGTTGCCGGCGCTGCTGCGACGCTTCGCGCAGATGCGCCTGCACGCGGTGACCTTGCCTGAAGCTTTCTCCGCATGAACGACATCACCGCCACGGTGCACACCGGCTGGCCCGCGCTGCTCGATGCGGCCAGCGCGCCATACTGCGGCGCCGGCCGCTTCGCGTGGCATTTCGCGCGCGGCAAGCTCGGCATCGACCCGGTGTTCCGCCACCTGCTGCAGGCCGGTTTGATCCCGCCGAACGCGCGCGTGCTCGACATCGGTTGCGGCCAGGGCCTGATCGCGAGCCTGCTACGCCGTTGCGGCGAATTCGAGCGCAGCGGCCGCTGGCCGAGCGGCTGGGCCGCGGCACCGGCGCCGGCGCAAGTCACCGGCATCGAGCTGATGCCGCGCGACGTGCACCGCGCGAAAACCGCGCTTGGCGACAGCGCCGAGTTCATCTGCGGTGACATGCGCCACACGCCGTTCCCCGAGGTCGATGCGGTCGTGATCCTCGACGTGCTGCACCACATCACGATCCCCGAACAAAACGAATTGCTCACGCGCGTGCGCCGCGCGCTGCCGGCCGGCGGCACGCTGCTGTTGCGCATCGGCGATGCGTCGGCCCGACGCGGCTTCGTCACCAGCCAGTGGGTCGACCGGATCGTCACCTTCGTGCGCGGTCACCGCGTCGTGCCGCAGTTTTGCCGTACGCTGCCTGCGTGGGCCGCGCAGCTGGAATCGCTCGGCTTCGAGGTCCGCAGCCAGCCGATGAGCCGCGGCACGCCGTTCGCCAACGTGCTGCTGGTGGCGCGCGTGAGGGGCACAGCATGAAGCCGCTGGCGATCACGGCAGCCACGCTGACGACCGCGCTCGGCGCCGGCAACGCCGTGACGTTGGAGGCGCTGCGCGCGCAGCGCACCGGCCTCGCACCGGTGCGCTTCATGGATTTCCCGTTGCCGACCTGGACCGGCGAGGTCGACGGTGTCGATGCCGTCGCGCTGCCCTCGCATCTGCGTGAATTCGACTGCCGCAACAACCGCCTCGCGTGGCTCGGCCTGCAGCAAGACGGCTTTGTCGACGCTGTGGCCGCGGCTCGCGCGCGCTGGGGCGCGCGGCGCGTGGCCGTGTTCCTCGGCACCAGCACCTCAGGCCTGCTGCAGACCGAGCTCGCTTATCGCCAGCGTGCAGCCGACGGCGCGCTGCCGGCCGGCTTCCACTACGGCCCGACGCAAAACACGTTCTCGGTCGCCGATTTCGTCGCGCGTGCGTTGCAGCTCGACGGCCCGGCCTGGGTCGTCTCGACCGCGTGCTCGTCGAGCGCGAAGGTGTTCGGCAACGCCGCGCGGCTGATCGAGGCCGGGCTGATCGACGCGGCGCTCGTCGGCGGCGTCGACAGCCTGTGCCTGACGACGCTGTACGGCTTCAACTCGCTCGAGCTGCTGTCGACCGAGATTTGCCGGCCGTGGGATGCGTCGCGCAACGGCCTGTCGATCGGCGAAGCGGCGGCCTTCGCTCTTGTGGAACGCGAGCCTTCCGCACCGCCGCCCGGCTGGCTGCTCGGCGTCGGCGAAAGCAACGACGGCTACCACATGAGCACGCCGCACCCCGAGGGCCTGGGCGCGATCGCGGCGATGCGCGCGGCGTTGGCCGACGCCGGCCTGCAGCCCGGCGACATCGACTACATCAACCTGCACGGCACCGCCACACCGAGCAACGACGCGGCCGAAGACGCCGCGGTCGGCAAGGTGTTCGGCAACGCCACGCCGTGCTCTTCGACCATGGGCGCGACCGGCCACACGCTCGGCGCGGCCGGTGGCGTCGAGGCCGCGATCGGGTTGCTCGCGATGCGCCATGGGCTGATGCCGGCGGGGCTGAATATGAGGCACGTCGACCCTGCGCTGCGCATGAACTACCTGACCCAAAACCGCGCCGCGCCGCTGCGCCGCGTGCTGTCCAACTCGTTCGGCTTCGGTGGCTCGAACGCGAGCCTCGTTCTCGGAGCGGCCGAATGAGTGGCTTGAAGGTGTGGGTGCAAGGCATCGGGCTGCTCGGGCCGGGCTTGAGCTCGTGGGCCGCATCGCTGGCCGTGCTGCGCGGCGCCGCGACGTACTGCAGCGCGCCGACCGCCCTGCCCGCGCCGGCGCGGCTGCCACCGGCCGAGCGCCGCCGCGCCGGTGCGGCTGTCAAGCTCGCGCTCGCGGTCGCCGATGAAGCGGTCGCGCAGGCGCAGGTCGACGCGGCGACACTCGCCACCGTGTTCACGTCGAGCAGCGGTGAAGGCATGAACTGCCACGTGTTGTGCGAAACACTTGCCACGGCCGCGCCGATGGTCTCGCCGACACGCTTCACAAACTCGGTGCACAACGCGGCCTCGGGTTGCTGGCACATCGCCGTCGGCAGCCGCGCGTCGTCGACCAGCCTGTGCGCGTTCGACGGCAGCTTCGGCGCCGGGCTGATCGAAGCCGCCACCAGCGTTGCGCTGAGCCGCGCGCCGATGCTGCTGGTCGCGAGCGACTCGCCCTACCCCGAGCCGCTGAACGCGACGCGACCGCTGCCCGATCACTTCGGCCTCGCGCTCGTGCTGGCGCCAGTCGCCAATGCACATTCGATCGCCGCGCTGACGATTGAACTGATCGATGCGCGGCACGAGGCAAGCGTGTGTACCGATGCTGCGCTCGAAGCCTTGCGCCACGCGATTCCGGCCGCTGCGGCACTGCCGTTGCTGGTGGCGCTCGCGCAGCGCGGCGCGCAGCACAGCATCGTGCTCGACCACCTCGGCCGCATGCGCTTGCAGGTCGATGTTCTGTGAACGCCGTCGTCACCACGCTCGACCGCGACGGCATCGCCGCACTGATCCCGCACGCCGGCACGATGTGCCTGCTCGCGCGGCTCGATGCGTGGAGCGCGCAGCTCATCGTCTGCGCCGCGACGAATCACCGCGACCCCGCGCACCCGCTGCGCACGCGCCGCGGCCTGCTCGCGCCCGCTGCGATCGAATATGCGGCACAAGCGATGGCGCTGCACGGCGCGCTGATCGGCCAGGCCACCGGCGCGCCGGTGACGCCGGGCTACCTCGCGAGTGCACGCGGCGTGCAGCTGCACGTGCTGCGGCTCGATGACCTGCCCACGACCTTCGCGACCGATGCGCCCGACGAGTTGCGCATCGAGGCCACACGGCAAGCGGGCGACGCGCGCCAGATCCTCTACGTCTTCACCGTCCACCACGGCGATCGCCTGCTCGCCGAAGGGCGCGCGGCGGTTGTGCTCAACACACCGCTGACTGCATGAACGGCATGAACGACAAGCCACTCAAACGCGGGCTCGTGACCGGCGCGAGCGGCGGCCTCGGCCGAGCGATCGCATTGCGCCTCGCGCGTGACGGCCTGCACGTGATCGTGCACGCCAACGGTCGGCTCAACGCGGCCACCGCGCTCGCGACCGAGATCGTCGCGGCCGGCGGCAGCGCCGAGCCGGTTGCGTTCGACGTGACCGACCGCGCGGCCACACACGCGGCCTGCGCGAAGCTGCTCGAAGCCGGGCCGGTGCAGGTGATCGTCAACAACGCCGGCACGCACGACGATGCGGCGTTTCCGGCGCTGCGCGAATCGCAGTGGCACGACGTGATCGCGGTCTCGGTCGACGGCTTCTTCAACGTCACGCAGCCGCTGACGATGGCGATGATTCGCACGCGTTGGGGTCGCGTGATCAACATCTCGTCGGTCGCGGCGCTCACCGGCAACCGCGGTCAGGTGAACTACGCCGCCGCGAAAGGTGCGCTGAACAGCGCGACCAAAGCGCTCTCGCTCGAACTCGCGAGCCGCGGCATCACGGTCAATGCGGTCGCACCCGGCATCATCGAATCGGGCATGGCCGAAGGCACGTTCGACAAGGCCGTGATAGACCGCATGGTGCCCGCCAAGCGCACCGGCCGGGCAGAAGAAGTGGCCGCGCTGGTCGCGTTTCTCGCGTCGGACGAGGCCGGCTACATCAGCGGGCAGGTGATCTCGATCAACGGCGGGATGGCGTGAGCCGCAGGCTCAATCGCGCATCTCGATCGCGCGGTTGACGCGCAGTGCGACCAGCGTGCAGGCCGCACCCGAAAACAGGTACAAGCTGACGTAGCCGAGCCCGAAGTTGGCCGACAGGCCGAGGGCGACGAGCGGCGCGAATGCCGCACCGATCAGCCAGGCGAAATCGGCGGTCAGCGCGGCGCCGGTGTACCGATACTTCGATCCGAAATTCGAGCTGACCGCGCCTGCCGCCTGGCCGTATGAGAGGCCGAGCAGCAAGAAGCCGACGAGGATGAACGCGTCTTGCCCCACGGTACCGGCGCCGATCAGGAACGGCGCGAAGCCGCTGAACACCGCGATCAACACCGCGAACGTGCCGAGCGTGCGCCGCCGGCCGATGCGGTCGGCGATGTAGCCCGAGGCGACGATGCCGCCCGCGGCGAGCACCGCGCCGATCATCTGCACGACCAGGAATTCGGCGATCGATTGGGTCGTGTAGAGCTTGATCCATGACACCGGGAACACGGTGATCAGGTGAAACAGCGCATAGCTCGCGAGCGCGGCGAACGCGCCGATCAGCAGCGTCGAACCCTTCTCGCGCACGACCTCGCGCACCGGCGTCGGTGTGAGCTCGAGCGTGTCGAGGAGATGCGCGTACTCGGAGGTCGCGACCAGCCGCAGCCGTGCGAACAGCGCGACCACGTTGATCGCGAACGCGACGTAGAAGGTGTAGCGCCAGCCCCAATCGAAAAAATCATCGGGCGACAGGTTGGCGTACAGGAATGCGAACAGCCCGCTGGCGAGGATGAATCCGATCGGGGCGCCGAGCTGGCCGAGTGCCGCATAGAAGCCGCGCTTGCCCGGCGGAGCGCTCAACGCGAGCAGCGAAGGCAGCCCGTCCCAGGAGCCGCCGAGCGCGATGCCCTGGCCGATGCGCAGCAGCGACAAGATCACGATCGAGGCGAACCCGAGGCTCGCGTAACCCGGCAAGAACGCGATGCCCGCGGTCGAAACGCCGAGCAAGAAAAGCGCGATCGTCAGCTTGGCCTCGCGCCCGAGCCGGCGCTGCAACTGCATGAACAGCACCGTGCCGATCGGCCGCGCGATGAACGCGAACGAGAACACGACGAACGCGAGCAGCGTGGCCTCGAGCCCTTTCTCGAACGGGAAGAACACCGACGGAAACACCAATGCCGAAGCGATGCCGTAGACGAAGAAGTCGAAGTACTCCGACGCGCGGCCGATCACCACACCGATCGCGATTTCGCCCGGCGCGACACCACCATGGTCGGCGCTGACCCGCCGTGCGTCGGTGGCGAGCGTTGACTCGGCGGTGGGGTCGATGGCGGACGTGGTCATGGCATGCGGGCTCGGCGGCTGTCTTGCGGCGGTGCGGATGGTGCGAAGCATCGCACCCCCCGATGTTCGGCGCCATGGGACAAAACGTCCAGTGCACGGCGCCGCGCTTTCGCCGTAAATTGCGGGCTTGTCAGACCCAATGCAAAACCTACACACCCAATTCGCCACCGGCATGCCAGCTTTTAAAACACTTTGCGCGTTGCTGCTGCTCCCGGTGATTCTGCTGCTCTCCGGCTGCAACACCGTGTTGCTGAATGCGCCCGGCGACGTGGCCGCGCAGCAGGGTCGGTTGATCATCGTCGCGACCGTGCTGATGCTGCTGATCATCGTGCCGGTGATCGCGCTCACTTGCCTCTTCGCTTGGCGCTATCGCCAGTCGAACCAAAAGGCGACCTACTCCCCCGAGTGGCACCACTCCACCGCGCTGGAGCTCGTGATCTGGTCCGCCCCGCTGTTGATCATCATCGCGCTCGGTGCTGTCACCTGGATCAGCACCCACACGCTCGACCCGTACCGGCCGCTGCGCCGCATCGATGCCCAGCGCCTCGTCGCGAAAGACGTCAAACCGATGGTTGTCGAAGTCGTCGCGCTCGACTGGAAATGGCTGTTTATCTACCCCGAGCTCGGCATCGCAACCGTCAACGAGCTCGCCGCGCCGATCGATGTGCCGATCGCTTTCAAGATCACCGGCTCCAGTGTCATGAACTCGTTTTTCATCCCGGCACTCGCCGGCCAGATCTACGCAATGCCGGGCATGGAAACCAAGCTGCATGCGGTGATGAACAAGCCGGGCGTGTACGACGGCTTCTCGGCCAACTTCAGCGGCGCGGGTTTTTCGAACATGCGCTTCAAGTTCCACGGCATGAGCCCCACCGACTTCGAGCGTTGGGTGCAGGCTGCCAAGGCCAGCGGCAACACGCTCGGCCGCGAGGCCTACTTGCAGCTCGAGAAGCCGAGCGCGCGCGAGCCGGTGAAGCGCTATGCGACCGTCGCGCCCGATTTGTACGAGCGCATCCTGAACCGCTGCGTCGACACCAACAAGATGTGCATGAACCAGGTCATGGCGATCGACGCCGGTGGCCTTGGCTCGACGGCCGCCTACAAGGTCGCTGCGCTTGACCGCCGCGCCTATGTCGAAGCACTTGCCTGCACGCCCGCCAACCCCGAGGGCCGGCCGGTGCTGCGCGCCGACCCACCCAAGCCGTAGCCCGAAGCCGCCCCACTCATGTCTGCCTTGATTTCCAACCCTTCCGCGCCCGAGAGCCTGCTGTTCGGCCGCCTCACGTGGGATGCGATTCCGCTGCACGACCCGATCCTGCTCGGCACCTTCGTCGCGGTCGGCCTCGGCGGCGCCGCGCTGCTCGTGGCGCTGAGTTACTACAAGCTGTGGGGCACGTTGTGGCGCGACTGGGTCACCAGCATCGACCACAAGAAGATCGGCATCATGTACATCGTGCTCGGTCTCGTGATGCTGCTGCGCGGCTTCTCGGACGCACTGATGATGCGCGCCCAACAAGCGGTGGCCTTCAACGGTGATGCGGGCTTCTTGCCGCCGCACCACTACGACCAGATCTTCACCGCGCACGGCGTGATCATGATTTTTTTCGTCGCGATGCCGCTGGTCACCGGGCTGATGAACTTCGTCGTGCCGCTGCAAATCGGCGCACGCGACGTGGCCTTCCCGTTCTTGAACAACTTCAGTTTCTGGATGACGACCTTCGGCGCAGGCCTGACGATGGCGTCGCTCTTCGTCGGCGAATTCGCGGGCACCGGCTGGCTCGCGTACCCGCCGCTTTCGGGCATCGCGTTCAGCCCCGACCCGGGTGTCGACTACTACATCTGGTCGTTGCAGATCGCGGGGGTAGGCACGCTGCTCTCGGGCGTGAACCTGATCGCGACCATCGTGAAGATGCGCGCGCCCGGCATGACGATGATGAAGATGCCGATCTTCACCTGGACCGCCCTGTGCACCAACGTGCTGATCGTCGCCGCATTCCCGGTGTTGACGGCCGTGCTCGCGCTGCTCTCGCTCGACCGCATGGTCGGCACCAACTTCTTCACGAACGACCTCGGCGGCAACGCAATGATGTACGTGAACCTGATCTGGATCTGGGGCCACCCGGAGGTCTACATCCTGATCCTGCCGGCCTTCGGAATCTTCTCGGAGATCGTGTCGACCTTCAGCGGCAAGCGGCTGTTCGGCTACGCCTCGATGGTGTACGCCACGGTCGTGATCACGATCCTGTCGTACCTGGTGTGGCTGCACCACTTCTTCACGATGGGCTCGGGCGCGAGCGTCAACTCGTTCTTCGGCATCACGACGATGATCATCTCGATCCCGACGGGTGCGAAGATTTTCAACTGGCTGTTCACGATGTACCGCGGCCGCATTCGCTACGAGTTGCCGATGCTCTGGACCATCGGCTTCATGATCACTTTCGTGATCGGCGGTATGACCGGCGTGCTACTCGCTGTGCCACCGGCCGACTTCGTGCTGCACAACAGCCTGTTCCTGATCGCGCACTTCCACAACGTGATCATCGGCGGCGTGCTGTACGGCATGCTGGCCGGCATCACGTACTGGTTCCCGAAAGCTTTCGGCTACCAGCTCGACCGCTTCTGGGGCCTGTGCTCGTTCTGGTTCTGGGTCATCGGTTTCTGGTTCGCGTTCATGCCGCTGTACGTGCTCGGACTGATGGGTGTCACGCGCCGCATGAGCCAGTTCGACGACCCTGCGCTGCAGATCTGGTTTCAGATCGCCGCGTTCGGCGCGGTGCTGATCGCGCTCGGCATCGCGTGTTTCATCATCCAACTGATCGTGAGCTTCGTCCGCCGTGAATCATTGCGCGACGTGACCGGCGACCCGTGGAACGGCCGCACGCTGGAGTGGTCGACCTCGTCGCCGCCGCCTGCCTACAACTTCGCGTTCACGCCGGTGATCCACGACAACGACGCCTGGTTCGACATGAAGGCCAACCAATACGCGCGGCCGAAAGAGGGCTTCATCGCGATCCACATGCCGAAGAACACCGCCGCCGGTTTCACGATTGCAGCGTTGAGCGCGTTCGTCGGCTTCTGCTTGATCTGGCACATGTGGTTGTTGGCTGGCGTGGCTTTCGTTGCCATGTTGGCGGCAATCATTGCGCATACGTTCAACTACAGGCGCGACTATCACGTGTCGGTGGATGAAGTGGTGCGTACCGAAGACAGGCGGACGCGGTTGTTGCTGGCTGCAGGCGGTGTTTGAGATGAACGCTTGCGTGGTCTGCTCACGGGTCGGCGTGTCGCGGCAGGCGGCACCCGGCGAGGGCTCATGCTGTGGCGGTCTTCGCTTCGCTGCGACTGCGTTGCGGAGTCACTTTCGAGTTGGCTCCCTCTCCCCAGATGGGCGAGGGGGTAATACAAGAGCAAAGCCGAACGACCACCGCTGCTCCCGCAAAGGCGCGTTCGGGCTGGGTGCGTCGCTTCGTGGGAGGCGTCGAGGAGCGCAGAGCGTGTGGCCGCGCGCGCAGCGCGCATCGTCATCTGACTCGCCGCGGCTGTTTGAGCAAAGTGAGCGCAGCGAACGGAGCGAGTTTCGCGGCGGGTCACGCGAACGAGCACCACAGAGCAGTCGTCGCGCAGCGGCGACCGCCGAGGCGAGGCGACGCGCCCGGCCCGAATACGCCTTTGCCGCCACGAACAAGTGCGCCCCGGAATGCCTCAAATGACAACAACAGCCATCAACACAGCAAGCTCCTCTCCGCGCTATTACCTCACCGAGGCGCACCACCCGCAGAACGGCACGCTGCTCGGGTTCTGGCTCTATTTGATGAGCGATTGCCTTTTGTTCGCGGCGCTGTTCGCCGTGTACGGCGTGCTCGGCCGCAATTACGCAGCGGGGCCGGCGGGCGCCGAGCTGTTCAATTTGCCGCTCGTCGCAGTCAACACCTCGCTGCTGCTTCTGTCGTCGATCACCTATGGCTTCGCGATGCTCGAAATGCAGCACGGCAAGTTGAAAGCCGTGATCATGTGGCTCGCGGTCACCGGCCTGCTCGGAGCGGGATTCATCGGCCTGGAGCTGTACGAGTTTCACCACTTGGTTCAAGAGGGTGCGGGCCCGCAACGCAGTGCGTTCCTGTCGGCGTTCTTCGCGCTCGTCGGCACGCACGGGTTGCATGTGAGCTTCGGCATTGTCTGGTTGATCACGTTGATGTTCCAGCTCGGCCAGCGCGGGTTGGTGCCTGAGAACAAGCGCCGCCTGATGTGCCTCTCGATGTTCTGGCACTTTCTCGACGTGGTGTGGATCGGCGTGTTCACCTTCGTCTACCTGATGGGAGTGCTGCGATGAGCGCGCATGTCGAGACACATCAAGTCGATGACGACCACGACAGCGGCGCGCCCCAAAGCACGCTCAAGGGTTACCTGACCGGCTTCGTGCTCGCCGCGAGCTTGACGGCATTGTCGTTCTGGCTCGTGATGGGCAAGGTGTTCGACAGCTCGACGACGACTGCAATCGTGATCCTCGCGGTCGGCGTGGTGCAGATCGTCGTGCACATGGTTTATTTTCTGCACATGAACGGCAAGGCCGAGGGTGGTTGGACCATGCTCGCGCTGCTCTTCACGCTGGTGCTCGTGGTCATCACGCTCTCGGGCTCGCTGTGGGTGATGTATCACCTCAACCACAACATGATGCCGTCGGTGCACGACATGCGAAACATGCCTTGAGGCCCACGCCGCGCTCCACGCGGCGCGCCGTGACCGCACTTGTCGCGTGCGCACTGTTCGCCGGTTTCGTTGCGCTCGGCAGTTGGCAGGTGCAGCGGCGCGCATGGAAGCTGGACCTGATCGACCGTGTCGAGGCGCGCGTGCATGCACCCCCGGTGGTCGCTCCCGCACGCGCACCAGCAAGCGAGCGCTGGTCCGCGGTCGATGTTGCGAACGACGAGTACCGCCACGTGCAGGCGAGCGGCGTGTTCTTGCGCGACGCCGACACCTTCGTGCAAGCCGTCACCGAACGCGGCGCCGGGTTCTGGTTGCTGACGCCGCTGCAGCTCGCCGACGGAAGCATCGTGATCGTCAACCGCGGCTTCGTGCCACCCGAATCGCGCGACCGCGTTGCCGCAGTCACCGGCACCGTGAAAGTCACCGGGCTGCTGCGCCTGACGGAACCCGGCGGCGGTTTCCTGCGTCGCAACGAGTCGGCCGTGAACCGCTGGTACTCGCGTGACGTGCAGGCGATCGCGATCGCGCGTGGATTGAACAAAGTTGCGCCCTACTTCATCGATGCCGATGCCGACGCTGGTGCCGGGATGCCCGATTCGAACGCACCGGTCGGGGGCCTCACGGTAATCGCCTTCACCAACAACCACCTCGTCTACGCGATCACCTGGTTTACGCTCGCGCTAATGGTCGCATCCGGTGGGTGGCGGCTGATGCGCGAGGAGCAAAGTGGCGGGTACGACTGACATCATGGGCAGCGCGAGCGGCGACTCCGTCGGCCTGAAGAACATGCAACAGCTGATCGAGCTGCGCTGGATCGCCGTGGTCGGCCAGCTCGCGACGATCGCGGCGGTGCGCTTCAGCCTCGGCATCGCGTTGCCCGTCGACGCGATGCTCGCCGTGCTCGTCGGCCTGGTCGCGTTCAACATCGCCAGCCTGCTGCGCTGCCGCTACCGGCGCGAGGTCAGCAACACCGAGCTGTTCGTCGCACTGTTGGTCGATGTGGCCATGCTCACCGCGATGCTCTACCTGAGCGGCGGTGCGACCAATCCGTTCGTGTTCTTGTACCTGCTGCAGGTGATCTTGGGCGCAGTGCTGCTCAAGCCCTGGTCGACTTGGACGATGGTGGCCGTGACCTGCGCGTGCTTCGCGGGCCTGGCGTTGCTCTCGCGCCCGCTCGCGCTGCCGCTCGACCAAGACCGCGGCCTCGCGAGCCCGTACATCCAGGGCATGCTGATCTGCTTCGCGCTGAACGCCGCACTGCTCGCGGTCTTCATCAAGCGCATCACGCGCAACCTGCGCGCGCGCGACGCGCGGCTGGCCGATCTGCGCCAGCGCGCCGCCGAAGAAGAACACATCGTGCGCATGGGCCTGCTTGCCTCGGGCGCAGCGCACGAGCTCGGCACGCCGCTGGCGACGCTCTCGGTGATCCTCGGCGATTGGCGCCACATGCCAGCGTTCACGCGCGACCCCGAGCTGCTGCAAGAGGTGGGCGAGATGCAGGCGCAACTCGCGCGCTGCAAGAGCATCGTCAGCGGCATCTTGCTGTCGGCCGGCGAGGCGCGTGGCGAGTCGTCGGCGAAAACCACCGTCAGCACCTTTCTGAACGACCTGGTCGACGAGTGGCGCGCGACCCGTCCCGCGGTGGCGTTCGTTTTCGAGAACCGTTTCGGCGACGATCTGTCCATGGTCTCGGATTCGGCCGTGAAACAGATGATCTGCAACGTGCTCGACAACGCGCTCGAAGCCTCGCCACGCTGGATTCGCTTCGATGCCGCGCGCGATGCCGATGCCAACGCCGATGTGCTGACATTGACCGTGACCGACGCTGGCCCGGGCTTCCCACCTGGCATGCTGGCGCAATTCGGCAAGCCCTATCAATCGAGCAAGGGCCGGCCCGGCGGCGGGCTCGGGCTGTTTCTGGTCGTCAACGTCGCGCGCACGCTGGGCGGCAGCGTGGCGGCGCGCAACCGGCCCGAGGGCGGCGCGAGCGTCACCGTGACCTTGCCGCTCGCGTCGATCACGTTGGTTGAGCAAACGTCGCATGGGAACTGAACGCCAACTGCTGATCGTCGAAGACGACGCGGCATTCGCGCGCACGCTCGCGCGCTCGCTCGAGCGGCGCGGCTACGCGGTCCTGACCGCGAGCAGCCACGCCGAAGTCGTCGCGCTGCTGCGACTGCCCGCAAATTCACCGGGCTTCGCGGTGGTCGACCTCAAACTCGCGGGCGAAGCCTCGGGCCTGGCTTGCGTGCAGGCGCTGCATGCGCACGACCCGTCGATGTTGATCGTCGTGCTGACCGGCTTCGCAAGCATCGCGACCGCCGTCGAGGCGATCAAGCTCGGCGCCTGCCACTACCTCGCGAAGCCCTCGAACACCGACGACATCGAAGCTGCATTCGGCCGCGCCGCCGGCAACACGGAAGTCGGCCTGACGAATCGCCCGACCTCGATCAAGACGCTGGAGTGGGAGCGCATCCACGAGACTTTGGCCGACACCGGCTTCAACATTTCCGAGACCGCACGGCGGCTGGGTATGCACCGGCGAACGCTGGCGCGGAAATTGGGGAAGCAGCGGGTGAAGTGAGGGTTGTGGGGGGCGGCTATCGACCCAAAGGCGATGTTCACGTCCTTAGATGGGTAACCGCAAAGTGGACTGTCGGTTCTGGCGGTGCTATGGCAGTGCGGCGCATTGCCGCGGAAGGGTGGCCAGAGTGGATTCTGCTTCTAACCAAGCTCCTGTCTTCAGTCTGACTGAGCTACGGCGCCAGAAATCGGTGCCTGGAAGCGGCGCGCGCCCCGCAGCAAAATCGCCGCGGTGCAAAGTGTGCCCCCGCATAAAAAGTTTGCGGCGGAGCCGAATGTTTCGCACAACAGGCCCGCAAGGACGCTGGCTAACAGCATGGCTAGCCCACGCACGACGTTGAAGAGGCCGTACGCGCACCCGCGAAAGTCGTCATGCGCCGGATCGGCGACCATCGTGTAGTGCGCCCCTGTGTCAGGCGTCACAGGACAAAGCTCCGCGGCTTCTCGACGCCCACTGGGGCAAGCTTGCGGCAAAGCTTTTAGAAAATATCACCGCCCATGGCCATCAGCAACCAGGAGAAACTTTGAAACTAAATCTGCTCTTTCTGCTTGGTGCAGTAGCTTTGTCTGCATGCAGTCTTGAAGCGCACCGCGTCCAAAGTATCCAAGTAACCAGCGCCATTTATAGCGTCGAGGACGGGACCATACCGTGCAATGTAACTGCGAGGGTAGCGGGTATCTGCAACGGCTTGGCTAGCTGTACTGTCTCGGTGCAGAGCGCGCTCTGTCACATGGGAGATCCGGCACCCCCGCTACAGAAGCTCCTCTCCGTTCACTACTCGTGTCACGCTGCCGGCACGCTGCGAGCGACTGCCGTGGAAGGCAAGACACTTACTCTCGTGTGTTTACAGTGACGCCTTGTATCTTCGTGGATCTAGCGGAGTGCTTTTACGGAGCCTTTGGTGTCCGAACGCCTCGTCCGCTTCTACCATCACCTGCCTGCCCGAACATGCGGCGCCAGCCAGCCGCTGCGTAGCCACGTCACACTCGGCCGTGCCGTCCGAGGTTCCGGCCTTCACGTTGACCACCCAGCCGTGGCAATCGTCCGTCAAGACACAGTGCAGGTCGTTGGGCAGCGCAGGCACAACATTGCTTTTGTGGTGCTGCCGTAGCCCGGAGTCGGGCGTGGAGTCGTTCGTGTCGTTACTGCGGGGCTCGCCGTGTCAGTCCTTGGAGGGCCGTCATCGCCACCTTCGACGTAGAACTCGTACATGACCAAGAACTCGAGATCCGTATTGGCCAAGGCCCCCGCGCCGCGAAGGCCATGTCTGCGCGGCCGTGATCGTTTAGGGCCTGAGCGCCAGCACCAGCTCGGCGATTGTGCGAGCGTCGGCCTCGCTGACGTTGGGTTGCGGCGGCATCACGTCTTCGCCCCAGACGCCAGTGCCGCCGACCCGGATCTTCGTGGCGAGCATGGCCACCGCCTCGGCATTGCCTGCATAGCGTGCAGCCACGTCATTGAACTTGGGGCCGTACTGGTGCCTGTCGATCAAGTGACAGGCGGTGCAGTTGTTGCGCTGCATCAACGTCTGAAGCTGTGCGGTGTCGGCGCGTGCCACGGGGCTCCAGCCCAACGTGAAGACCCCCAAGAGCAGTGCCGCCGTCGCCCAGGGCAGACGGCGCGTGACGGAGGAGGCTTGCCAATGAATCATGGTGAACACCGCGTGGAATGAAAAGGGTTCGATCGGGTGTCTGGACCGGGGAACGATGGTCCGCACAAGAAGAGAAGCGCTGCCGGGCGGCAGCGCTTCGAGCACGGAACAGGCTCAGTTCGGCGAGACGCGATAAATCATGCCGCTTGCTTCGTCAGCGACATACAGCGCGTTGTCCGGGCCCAGCGACAGGTGGCGCAGCCGGCCCGCGAACGTCGGCCAAGACAGTTCCTGCTTGGTCGAGGCCAGGCCGTCCTTGCTGATGTCGAGGATGTCGATGCGGTTGCCTGTCGGGGTGCCGTGGATACCGATGCCAGCGTAGCCAACGGCCATCCGGCCTTCCCACTCCTTCCACTGCTTGCCCACGAGGAACACGTTGCCGCACATGCCCTGCGAGAGGCCATTGTTGTTCCAGGCCGGCTTCAGGGCGTCAGGGTAGGTGCGCAGGTCGGTCATGGGCATGAACGCACTGCGCTCGGCAGGCGGCAGCGCGCCCATTTGGTTGGGCGAGTAGCCGCAGTAACCATCGGGGCAGGCGCCACGGCCGTTGCGGTTGTCACGCGGGTCCCAACCACCGTTGCCGCCGTTGACGAGCTTGGTGACTTCGTCGGAATGCCAAGGGCCGTTTTCTGCGATAAATGGCTCGTTCGTGCCCGGACGGAATGCAATGCCCTGCGGGTTGCGGAAGCCGTAGGCGAAGATGCGCTTGTCGAAGCCGGCAGGCGGGTTGTTGCCCGGGGCTGCCTTGCCGTCGCGATCCACGCGCAGCACCTTGCCCCGGATCATCGCGGGGCTCTGCGGCCCTTCGGCGTTGTGGTTGTCGCCAGTCGTCACGTACAGAAAGCCGTCACCCGGGTTGAAGCGCAGACGCCCGCCGTTGTGCGCGCCTGGCCCGCCGAACGGATGGTTCGACTTGACGGGCTTGTAGCCGATGTCGTTGATGATCTCGACGATGTCGGACGCAGAGGAAAGCGAGGCGTCCATCTTCATCCGCATGACGATGTTGTTGTACCCGCCATAGGTGCGGTTAGAGCCCTTCGAGCTGGAGTACAGGTAGACGAAGCGGTTGGTCGCGAACTGCGGGTCGACTGCGACGCCCTGCACGCCGGCTTGGCCGTCGCAGAACAGATCGGCCTTCATCGTGGCGTAGCCGGTACTGCCACCGACACCGAGCAGCGCATTCACTTTGCCTGACGGCAGCCGCACCGACAGACCCTTGCACTTCTCGGTAAAGAACATCGTGCCGTCGGGCAGGAATGCCATGTCCCAGGGCGACTCGGTCTTCTGGAACTCCTCGGCCTTGACGGTGACCTCCGCGGCGGCACCCGTCGAGACCACCATGCCGATAAACGCGGCCAGGCTGATCGGCAGCAGCGACCACGCCGGGCGACGTGCGGTTCGTGAAACGCCCGAGGTGCCGGCCGGAATTGCTACTTCAGTCATAACGTCTCCTAAACTTCGATTTTTTGAGCGGTATGGCTCCTGTGGGCATGCACTTTGGGCGCAACGCCACACTAAATTTTAGCAACGGAACGTGACGATGCACTTCGAACTTTCCCTAGCTAAATCCTCAAGCTCGCCAGTCCACCTGCTCACCTCCGCCAAAGCACGCCGGCAGGACGGCGAAGCGTGGCGGATCCCAATTAACAACATGCATCCGAGCCAGCGTTTTCTTAGGTTCTGTCGACCTGCTATCTGCGCCGATAGCCAGAAAACCGCCTGTCGTTAACGGCAGCTGATGGCCGGAAGCCGCCAACCCGTCACAACCGCTGGAACGGTGCCCTCCCCCTCACCCGCCGCCACAGCAGCCCCGGCAGCCGCGCCGCGAACTCCAGCATCAGCCGCGCGTGCATCCAGGTCAACAACACGTTGTCGCGCCCGTATTGGAAGTGCGAGACACCGCCCTCCTCGGCCGTCAGGTACTTCACCGGCGCCGCGAGGTTGATCGGCTTGACACCGCGCCAGGCGAGGCGCACGACGGCTTCGGTGTCGAAGTCGAAGCGGCGCATCCAGGGCTGGCGGCGCATCACCGCGATCAGGTCGGCGATCGGGTAGGCGCGAAAGCCGAAGAGCGAATCGTCGATGCCGGCGCCGAGCGTCTCGAGGTTCGTCCACCAGTTCGAGACACACCGGCCTCGCACGCGCAAGAGCGGCGCCGAAGCGTCGAACACCGGGCGGCCGAGCACCATGGCCTCGGGGTGGCGGATCGACAGGCGCATGAAGTCGCCGATCAGCGCGGCCGGGTGCTGGCCGTCGGAATCCATCGTCAGCGCGTGCGTGAAACCGGCCGCGCGCGCCGCCAGCAGGCCCTGCAGCACGGCAGCGCCTTTGCCGGCGTTGGCGGGCAGCTCGATCAGCGTCAGGCCGGGGTCGATGGCGGCCATCGCGCGCAGGCCGGCGGGCGTACCGTCGGTGCTGCCGTCGGTGACGACCCAGACGGGGTTCCACTGCGCGCGCGCGGCACGCACGGTCTCGTAGACGGTCGCGCCGGTGTTGTAGCTTGGGATCAGCAGCAGGTGGGTGAGCGACGCTTCACGCACTTCAGGGCTCGTCATCACCGCAGCTCTTCGGTGAAATAGGCTTCGAGCCGTTTGAGCAAGCTTTGGTGATCGCCCTCGGGCGCGAAGCGCTCACCGAGGCGCACGCTGAAGACCACCGGGAACTGCGGCGTGCGCCAGATCGGCCAGCCTTTGGTGAGGTATGGCGATTCGGACTCGATGAACACGGTCTGAATCGGCACGCCGGCCATGTGTGCGATCAGCGTGATGCCGGGTCGAAACGGATTGATCGGCGACTGCACGGTGCGCGTGCCTTCGGGGAACAACACGAGCTGGCCGCCCGCCTTCAGGTTCGCGACGCAACTGCGGATCATGCCGCGCGGCGGCTCGTTGCGGATGTAGCGCGCAAGCCGCGCGCCCGCGCCTAGGAACGGATTGCGCATGAGGCTCGACCGCATGATG
>JANLUW010000559.1:0-1863 GCA_031363645.1 Rhizobacter sp.
CACGACAGCATCCAGGCGCCGATGATCGTCGAGGAGGCGGTCACCCGCCGCGGCTTCAAGAAGGTCGCGATCCTGGCCGACTCGACCAACTACGGCCAGCTCGGCCGCGCCGACCTCGAGACCGCGTTAAAGGCCAAAGGCGTCACGCCGGTGGCGGTCGAGAAGTTCAACATCAAGGACGTGGACATGACCGCGCAGCTGCTCAAGGCCAAAGAAGCCGGCGCCGAAGCGGTGCTGACCTACGGCATCGGCCCCGAGCTGGCGCAAATCGCCAACGGCATGACCAAGCTCGGCTGGAAGGTGCCGTTGGTCGGCTCATGGACCCTCTCGATGGCCAACTACATCGACAACGCCGGCCCCGGCGGTGAAGGCGCGCGCATGCCGCAAACCTTCATCCAGGAGCCGACCACGCCGAAACGCCAGTCGTTCATCATCAGCTACCTCAAGACTTTCAACCCGAAGAACGCGCGCATGGATTCGCCGGTCTCGGCAGCGCAAGGCTACGACTCGGTCTACTTGCTCGCTGCTGCGATCAAGCAGGCGAACAGCACCGACGGCCCGAAGATCAGGGCCGCGCTCGAAGACCTTAAGACGCCTGTCGAAGGCGTGGTCACGACCTACAACAAGCCGTTTTCGAAGACCGACCACGAGTCGATCACGGCGAACATTCCGGTGTTCGGCGAGGTCAAGGCCGGCAAGGTGGTCTATGCCTATCCCGACGACCAAAAGAAGGCCTCGGTAGTTCAAGTGAAGAAGTAAGCGGCGGTCGAGCCGAAGCGCCCCACCACCAACACCGGCCGTTCGGCCCGAGCTTGTCGAAGGCGCATTGCGGCGGGCTTCGGAAGGCTCAGCTTGAACGGGCCGTCTATCCGAGCCCGCCATGCAAATCCTGACCCAACTGATCTTCTCCGGCATCGCGCTCGGCATGATCTACGCCGTTATCGCGTTCGGCTATCAGCTGACCTTCGCGACCAGCGACACGCTGAACTTCGGCCAGGGCGACGCGCTGATGCTCGGCGCGCTCGTCGGCTTGACGCTCGTCGGCCTCGGCGTCAACTACTGGTTGATGATTCCGTTGGTGTGCCTGTTCGGCGCGTTCCAGGGCACGGTGGTCGAGCGCATCGGCGTGCGGCCAGCGATCAAGATCAAGAGCGAGTTCGGCTGGATCATGTCGACCATCGCACTCGGCATCATCTTCAAAAACGTGGCCGAGAACGTGTGGGGTCGTGACGACCTAAAGTTTCCGTCTCCACTGCCCGAGTCGCCGCTGAAGTTTCTCGGCGCCAACGTGCTGCCGATGGAAATTCTGGTTGTCGTCGGCGCGGTGCTGATGATGCTGGCAGTCGAGGTCTTCAACCGCAAATCGATCTACGGTAAGGCCGTGGTCGCGACCTTCAACGACCGCGATGCCGCCAAGCTGATGGGCATCAACACCGGTCTGGTGATCACGTTCTCGTATGCACTCTCGTCGATGAGCGCGGCGTTCGCCGGCGTGCTGATCGCGCCGCTGACGCTGACCGGCGCGACGATGGGCGCGGTGCTCGGCCTGAAGGCGTTCGCGGTCGCGATCATCGGCGGCTTGACCAGCGGCATGGGCATCATCGTGGGCGGCATCATTCTCGGCATCGCCGAGACCACCACCGGCTTCTACCTCAGCACCGGCTACAAAGACGTGCCCGGCCTGGTGCTGCTGCTGATCGTGCTCGCGGTGCGCCCGCAAGGCCTGTTCGGCAAGAGCGACAACAAGTAGGTTTGACGGAAAAGAAGCCATCACAACTAATCCACTCGATCGTCGGAATCGCCGCGTTGATTCTGTTACCGCTAGGCAAAACGAACACGTCTTACATCAACTTGCTCGCGACC
>JANLUW010000569.1:0-3324 GCA_031363645.1 Rhizobacter sp.
GCACGTCAGGCTTCGGCATACGGGCTCTGAGCTTCACGGGCGGTGTCCACCCTCACCTCGACGATGTGGTGGCGGCGGTCGTCGACCATGTGAACCGCTGTTTCGGCCAGCACCGTGCCGTCCAGGGTGATGCCCGGAGCACCCACACCTGGATCGGACGCGCGCAGCACCGCCATGTCATAGGTCGTCGCGTGAAAGCGATAGCTGAGCTTGAACGAGGTCCAGGCGGCAGGCATGCGAGGTGCGACACGCAGCACGTCCGCCTCGACTGTCAGTCCCAGCAGCGACTCGAGAATCAGCCGGTACAGCCAGCCCGCGGAACCCGTATACCAAGTCCATCCGCCCCGCCCGGTGTGTGGCGGCAGTGCATAGACATCGCCGGCGACGACGTAAGGCTCGGCCTTGTAGATGTCGACCGCCTCGGGGCTCTTCGCGTGCTGGATCGGGTTGAGCATGTCGAACAAATCCCATGCACGCTTGCCGTCACCCAGCGCCGCGAAAGCCATCGCGGCCCACACGGCCGCGTGCGTGTACTGGCCGCCGTTCTCGCGCACGCCGCGCACGTACCCCTGGATGTAGCCGGGGCTCGGATCGGAGCGATCAAAGGGCGGATCGAGCAGGCGGATCAGGCCGGCATCGCGGTCCACCAGCATTCGGTCCAATGCCTCCATCGCACTGCGCGCGCGGTCGGAATCGGCAGCACCCGACAGCACCGCCCAACTCTGCGCGACCCCATCGATCCGGCACTCGACGTTGCCAGAGGTTCCCAGCGGGGAACCGTCATCGAACCACGCGCGCTGGTACCAGGCGCCGTCCCAGCTGCTCTGCTGGATGGCCGTGCGCAAGCGGGCCGACACCTCGATGCATCTGCTCGCCATGCCGGCGTCGCCCCGACGTCGCGCAATGTTCCCGAACTGCGTCAACACCAAGTGCAGAAAGAAGCCCAGCCAGACACTTTCGCCCCTTCCCTCGACACCGACAAGGTTCATGCCGTCGTTCCAGTCGCACGACCCCATCAACGGCAGACCGTGTGCTCCGAAGCGCAAGCCGTTGTCAACGGCGCGAACGCAATGCTCGTACAGCGGCAGGGCCTCGGCGGATGGCGTCGGCGAGGCGTAACTGGAAACCTCGCCACTCTGCAGCGCGGGTCCTTCCACGAAATGCACGAGCTCGTCGAGCACGCCGACATCCCCCGTCACCTGGACGTAGCGAGCCGTTGCCAGTGGCAGCCAGAGGTAGTCATCGGAGCAACGGGTACGCACCCCGCGACCGGACGGCGGATGCCACCAATGTTGCACGTCGCCCTCGGAAAACTGTCGAGCCGCGCTGCGCAGCAGATGCTCGCGGACGAGCGCCGGTACAGCGTGGACCAGCGCCATCACATCCTGCAACTGATCACGAAAGCCGAAGGCGCCGCTGGATTGGTAGAAAGCGTTGCGCGCCCACAGGCGACAACTCAACGTCTGATAGACCAGCCAGCCGTTGGCCAGGATGTCCAGTGACCGGTCGGGGGTCTGCACCTGCACGGCGCCGAGCGCATCGGTCCAGTACTGCTTCACGGCAGCGAGTGCTTCTTGTGCCGCCGTCAAGCCGCGCCAGCGCTGCACGAGTTGCCGCGCCTCGCCCTCGTTGGTCCCGGCGCCGAGGCGAAAGACCAGCACACCGGTCTGCCCGGCGGCCAAGTCGAGCGGCAGTCGGATGGCCGCGCACGGGTCGAGCGCGAAGCCGACCGTCCCGGACAGCCGGGGTTGTGACATCGCGACCGGCTCCCTCAAGCTGCCGTCGCGCCCGATGAATGCGCAGCGATCACCGCACACGCTGCGGGCTGGCGTGTCCGAACCGCCGTCGTCACCGTCAAAGAACGCGGTACGGCCCTCGAAGTCGGTGTTGTATACGTTGCGCGCGAACAAGGCCCCGCCCGTCGCATCGACTTCGGTGCCCACGTGCATCGCCGTCTTGCGCCGTTCATCACCCAGCACCCATTCCACATAGCCGGTGACCGACAGACGCCGCGTGCGGCTCGTTGCATTGCGCAACTGGAGCACCACGAATTTTATCGGCGCATCGATTGCCACGAACATCGTCAGCTCGCTGTCGATGCCTTCTGCGGTGTGCTCAAACACGCTGTAGCCGAATCCGTGCCGGGCGACGTGCGGCCCGGCGCCGGCATCGGTCGACGCCGTCGGCTGCAAGGTCGGCGACCAGACGTGCCCGGTGTCTTCGTCGCGAATGTAGAAGGCCTCGGTGCTCGGATCGCTGACCGGATCGTTCGACCAGGGCGTCAGGCGAAATTGCTGCGCATTTTCGCTCCAGGTGCTGGCGCTGCCGCTCTCCGAGACCAGGGTTCCGAACGACGAATTCGCCAGCACGTTGACCCAGGGGAGCGGCGTCATGCGGTCCGCGGAAACGGTGATCACGTACTCGCGTCCGTCGGCGCTGAATCCGCCCAGTCCGTTGTCGAAAAGCAGTCCGTCTTTGGATGCCATCGGCGCTGCAGGCATGACCACCACGGCCGCCGTCTCGGCAGGCCGCGCGTTGGCTAGCTTGGTAGCTGCCGATGTCGTAGTCGACCGGTGACTGCGCCCTGCTCGCAAGCCATCGCTCGCGGCGATGACGATGCGAGCAACTGATTGCAGCACCGCGCGGTCCGTCTCGGGCATCTGACCCGCCTGCAGCATGAATATGCCTCCAGGCTTGTCGACAAGCGCTGCCGCGCCCGCCGATGAGACGGTGTTCAGGGCCGCCGCAATCAGCTCGGCCTGATCGGCGTCGCCACCGGTGACCAGGACGACCAGATCCGCATCCAAGCCGTGGCGACGCCAGTACCCATGTGCTCTGACGACTTGTCGAACCACGTCGAGATGGCCCGCGTCTTCGATGCCCAGCAACACGATCGGCAGATCGCCAGAGATCGCGTAGCGCCACAAGCCTGACTGGCCTTGCCGGTTCGACGCCAACACGCTCGACGGCGCGCGCAACGCCCTATCGACATACAAGACGGACGAGGCCAAGTCCATGCACAAGGCGGCCTCCACCTCAGTGCCGTCGAACCGTCCCAACTCGTCATGCGCGCGCGCCACAGCGGTGGCAAGCACGCGGTCCGCAAAGGCGGGCTCGCGGCATCGTTGAATCAATGCAAGGCAGTCAGCGCGCGTGGCGGCGATGCCGGTGATCAGATCGACGGTGGCGGTCTGGCCCGCGTCGAGCATCACGCCGCGGCGGATCGCGGCAACCGGGTCAAGCACCGCACCGACGCTGCCCGACGTCTCCACCACGAACGCCGAGCGCGAGTCGGCGATGAGGAACGATGACCAGTACGGCCGG
>JANLUW010000582.1:0-4462 GCA_031363645.1 Rhizobacter sp.
GTCGGCAAGCCCGGCGTGCAGGTCGCCTCGATCACGAAGCGGCCGGGCGGTTATGTGCTGGCGCACGTCGAAGGCGCGCTGCAGCCCACCGTCAACGGCAACCCGGTCGTCGGCGAAACCGTGCACCTGAAAAACGGCGACGTGATCGAGCTCGCCGGCACGCAAATGCAGTTCGTGCAAGCCTGATCCCTGGGGCTGCGCCGCGCGGCCGCGTCGTCATTTCGCCGGCATGACCTCGCGCTCCGCTCTGTGGCGTGTGCTGCGGGCGCTTTTGCTGCTGGCGACCGTGCTGACGGCGCTCGACCACGCCACCGGCTGGCGCCCGCTGCGCTTCGTCACCGAGCTCGATCTGGCCATCGCCGATGCCCGGCTGCGTGCCTTCATGCCGCGCACCGCCGACCCACGCATCGTGATCGTCGACATCGACGAGAAAAGCCTCGCCGAGATCGGCCGCTGGCCCTGGCCCCGCGACCGGCTCGCCGCGCTCACCGACGAGCTGTTCGCGAACCAGCACGCGGCTGTCGTCGGGTACGACGTGGTCTTCGCCGAGCCCGACACCAGCTCCGGCCTGCCGGTGCTCGACCGCCTGGCCGCCACGTCGCCCGCCGTCGCCGCAGCCATTGCGCCATTGCGCCCCGCGCTCGATTTCGATGCGCGTTTCGCGCGCGCGCTGCAAGACCGCAACGTCGTCCTCGGCTACTACCTCTCGAACGCGCGCGACGGCCGCCGCACCGGCGTGCTGCCGGCGCCGGTGTTCGACGCGGCGCTGCTGCAAGGCAAGCCAATCGCGTTCACGCACTGGGATGGTTATGCCGCCAACCTGCCCGCGTTCGCGCGCGCCGCGCCGATCGCCGGCTACTTCAACAACGTGCCTGATCCCGACGGCCTGGTGCGCGCTGTACCGCTCATTGCCGAGCTCGACGGCCAGCTCTACGAGCCTTTCGCGCTGGCGACCTACCGCGTCTTCACCGGCGGGCCGCGGGTGCTGCCGGGCCTGCCCGCCGAACGCTGGTTGCCGGGCCGGTACAACGCGCTGCAGAGCGTGCTGCTTCAGCAAGGCGGCGCGCGAAGCAGCGTCATGCAGGCGATCCCGGTCGACTCGCAGGTTCAGGTGCAAGTGCCATTTCGCGGGCCGGGCGGGCCGCATGGTGGCTCGTTTGAATACGTCTCCGCGACCGATCTGCTGAACCACCGCATCGCGCCCGATCACCTGAGGGGCAAGCTGGTGCTGCTCGGCAGCACCGCACCCGGCAACTACGACCAGCGCGCCACGCCGGTCGACGAGGTCTACCCCGGCGTCGAGGTGCATGCGAGCCTGCTCTCGGGCCTGCTCGACAACCGCGTGCCGGCGCAGCCCGACTGGGCCAGCGCCGCCGAGGTGCTGCAACTGCTGGCGAGCGCTGGGCTGCTCGTATGGGCACTGCCGCGGCTGCCCGCGGCGCGCGGCGCGCAGCTCGCCGGCGGCATCGGCGTGCTGCTGGTCGCGATCAACCTGTGGGCCTACCGCGCGCACGACCTGCTGCTGCCGCTGGCCTCGGCGCTGCTGCTCACGGCGATGGTCTACCTTGGCATCACCGTCTGGGGCTACATCGTCGAGGGCCGCAGCCGGCGCTCGCTCGCGCGGTTGTTCGGCACCTACGTGCCGCCCGAGCTCGTCGAAGAAATGGCGCGCGACCCGGCGCGCTACAGCATGCGCGCCGAGAACCGCGAGCTCACCGTGATGTTTTGCGACATGCGCAACTTCACGCGCGTCTCGGAACTGCTCGCGCCCGAAGACGTGCGCGGCCTCGTCAACAGCTTCTTCTCGACCATGACGGCTGCCATCCGCGAGCAGCGCGGCACGCTCGACAAGTACATCGGTGACGCCATCATGGCCTTCTGGGGTGCGCCGCTGCCCGATGCCGCGCACGCCGCCAATGCGGCCCGCGCCGCCGTCGCGATGACCCGGCGACTGGCCGCACTCAACGCCGATCTGCAACTGCGCGGCCTGCCCGAGATCGGCCTGGGCATCGGGCTGAACACCGGCACCGTCTGCGTCGGCGACATGGGCTCGAGCATGCGCCGCAGTTACACCGTGATGGGCGACGCGGTGAATCTGGCCTCGCGCATCGAGGCGCTCACACGTCACTACGGCGTCGGCGTGCTGGTGGGCGAAAACACGCGCCAGACAGCGGGTGAGCCGGCCGCGCTGGCACCGGGCGAGGTCTGGCGCTGGGTCGAGGTCGACCGCGTGCGCGTGAAGGGAAAGCGCCAGCCCGTGACGCTTTTCACGCCAGCCTCGATGCCTGCCGAATGTGCCACCGCGTTCGACGAGGAAATGCGACTTTGGCAACTTGCGCTCACCTCGTACCGGCTGCAACATTGGAGCGAGATGGAAGCCCGCCTGCAGGGGCTGCTGACAGCGTTCGCCGATACGCCATTCGCTGGCCTCTACCGGCAGCTCGGCGAACGCACCGTTCATTACCGCGCCACGCCTCCACCCGCCGACTGGGACGGGGCCCACACCTTCGACAGCAAATGATCCTCAACGTGCTCGGCTGTTCCGGGTCCATCGCCGCAGGCTGCAAGACCACGGCGTTCCTGCTCGACGGCGACGTGCTGATCGATGCCGGCACCGGCGTCGGCGACCTCGAGCTCGAAGCGCTCGCGCGCATCGACCACATCGTCATCAGCCACTCGCACCTCGACCACGTGCTCTCGATCGGCCTGCTCGCCGATGCCGTGATGCGCGCGCGCACGTCCGCCGGCCGCGGGCCGATTCAGGTGCACGCGCTGCCCGACACGCTCGCCGCACTGCGCACCCACATCTTCAACGGCGTGATCTGGCCCGATTTCACGCGCCTGCCGAGCGCCGAAAACCCCGTGCTCGAACTCGTACCGTTCGCCATCGGCGACCTGCTCGAATTGAACGGCAAACGCGTCGAGGTGCTGAGCGCCTCGCACACCGTGCCGGCCGTCGGCTTCGCGGTTGACACGGGTGAGCCCGGCTGGTGGGTCTTCACCGGCGACACCGGCCCCAACCCCGCGCTGTGGGAGCGCCTGCGCCAGGTGAAGGTCGCGCACCTGGTGATCGAAACCGCCTTCAGCGACGAAGAGCGCCAACTCGCCCGCATCAGCCGCCATCTGTGCCCCGCCGCGCTCGGGCACGAACTTGCCAACCTGCCCGGCTGCGTCGACGTGCACATCACCCACATCAAGCCCGGCGAAATGGAAGCCGTGATGGCGCAGATCGGCCGGCTCGGCACGTCGCACCGCATTCATGCGCTGGCAACGGGGCAGGTGATGCGGTTGGGTTGAGGGCGAAGTCGATTGCCATCAGCCAACACATAAATAAGTACTCCACTTATTTATGTGTTCCATCTGAGGGTCAATTTCTTGGCTGAAATGGTCAACTTCACCGGGTCGGTCGATCGAAGCCTGCTCAAGCGAGCGAAGGTGATCGCTGCAAAGTCCGAAACCTCCATCAACGCGCTTTTCAACGCCGAGCTGCGGCACCTCGTCGAAACCTACGAGGCCGCTGAAGCCACCGGCAACGAAAACTTCGCGACGCTGCTCGATTTTTCACTCGGCCGCATCACCGACCTGACCGCACTCGACCGCCTCGGGCTCGATGGCGACGAAGACCTCTTCCTGCTCATGGCCCAGGCGCACCTGCCCACGCCGCGCCTGAGTGAAGCACTGACACACGCGATGGTCGATGGCCTGACCGCCCCGCCTCGGTGAGTGGGCAGGCCGGCGAGCGCGCCGCTGTCAGCGTCGTCTTGCTGCCCGATGCCGGGCCTTTGATCACGCTGGCTTACGTCGACTCGCTCGACCTGCTCTTCGCGCCGGGTTGGGCGGCGCCAGTGGTCGACATGGTGTGGCACGGAGTCACCCGCCACGCGACGCCCACCAGCGCTCGTTTGGCGGGATGGATGCGCCAGCACCGGCTACCCGCATTGACGACCCGAACTTTTGAGCACCACGCCAAACAGGTTGCCAAACAGTCCGCCACAGGGCTGTCGCCATCGAGCAAGGCGAACCTGGGCGAGTTGGCGATTCAAGAAGTCATGAACGGCTTCGCGCTGATCAACCCGCCGACCCGCGGCGTCTTCTTGTTCGAAGACCACAGAACAGCCCGCGCCAGCTTTCTGCTGCCCGAAAGCTGCCAGAAGGTCAGCACGCGGGCGTTTCTGCTTTTTCTGGAGCAGCAAGGTTTCATTGCTTCGGCAGCGGAGGTGCAAGCACGGGCGCTGCGCGCCGGGCTAGAGTTCTCTCAGCTGCGATTTTCGCCGGCGTAGTGGGCGTATGCGGCGGCGTGCTGAGCGTGAGTCGAAACCGCCGGTACGTTGTCACGGCAACTCGTCGCGCAACCGGTTCACCAGATCGGGCGTCACAGGCAGGCTGCCATCGTGAACGGCCAAGAGCGGCACGGCGTTGCGGGTGGCGCTGTCCGAATCCGGGGTCTGCAGCGCCTTGTGGG
>JANLUW010000625.1:0-3767 GCA_031363645.1 Rhizobacter sp.
CTCGGGCGACACCGGCAGCGCCGCCGAATACGCGATGCGTGGCAAGGCCGGCGTGAACGTTTTCATGCTCTCGCCCAAGGGCCGCATGAGCCCGTTCCAGCAGGCGCAGATGTTCAGCCTGCAAGAAGCGAACATCCACAACATCGTTGTCGAAGGCGTGTTCGACGACTGCCAGGACATCGTCAAGGCGGTCTCGAACGACCTCGCGTTCAAGCGCGCGCACCGCATCGGCACCGTCAACTCGATCAATTGGGCGCGGCTGCTGGCGCAGGTCGTGTACTACTTCGCCGGGTATTTCCAGGCCACGAAAACCAACGACGAGCAGGTGACGTTCGCCGTGCCGTCGGGCAACTTCGGCAACATCTGCGCCGGCCACGTCGCGCGGATGATGGGCCTGCCGATCGCGCAGCTCGTGCTGGCGACCAACGAGAACAACGTGCTCGACGAGTTCTTTCGCACCGGCACCTACCGCGTGCGAGGCAGTGCCGAGACGCGCGAAACATCGAGTCCGTCGATGGACATTTCGAAGGCCTCGAACTTCGAGCGCTTCGTTTTCGATCTGCTCGGGCATGACCAAGATGCTGCGCAGCGCACGCACGAACTGTTCAAGACGGAGCTCGACCGCAGGGGCGCGTTCACGATCACGCACGAAGAATTCGCGCGCATCGCAGGCTGCGGTTTTGTCTCGGGAACGAGCACGCATGCCGACCGGCTCGCGACGATTCGCGACACGCATGCGCGCTTCGACACCATCGTCGACCCGCACACGGCCGACGGCCTGAAGGTCGCGCGCGAACGTCGTGTTCCGGGCGTGCCGACGATCGTGCTCGAGACCGCGCTGCCGGCCAAGTTCGCTGAGACCATCGTCGAAGCGATCGGCCGCGAGCCCGACCGGCCCGCAGCGATGCAAGGAATCGAGAAGCTGCCCAAGCGCTTCGAGGTGATGCCGGCCGATGCGGCCAAGGTCAAGGCCTTCATCACCGCCCACTCATGAACACAGAAGCCTGAGCGCATGCAGACCACCCGCGCGCCGATGTTGACGCTCGACGAAGCGCTTGCAAGCCTGCTCGAAGCCGTTGCGCCGCTGCCTGCGAGCGAGCACGAGACGCTGTCGACCTTCGACGCTCTCGGCCGCGTGTTGCAGGTCGACGTGCGTTCGACGCTCGACGTGCCGCCGGCCGACAACACCTCGATGGACGGCTACGCGATGCGCGCCGCCGATGTACCGACCATCGGCACGCTGCTGCCGGTGAGCCAGCGCATCGCGGCCGGCACGGTCGGCCAGCCGTTGCAGCCGGGCACCGCGGCGCGCATCTTCACGGGCGCGCAGGTGCCGCCTGGCGCCGATGCGGTGGTGATGCAGGAAGCGTGCGAAGCAGTGGGCGAGGGCGTGCGGGTCAACGTGGTTCCGAATATTGGCCAGTGGATTCGGCGCCGCGGCGAGGATGTGCGAATCGGCGCCGTTGTCCTGGCCGCAGGCACGCGACTCACGCCGCAGGCGCTGGGCCTCGCAGCCACCGTCGGCGCGGCCACCCTGCGGGTCGCATGCCGGCCGCGCGTCGCGCTGTTTTCCACCGGCGACGAACTCGCGATGCCCGGCGAGCCACTCAAGCCCGGTGCGATCTACAACTCAAACCGCTTCACGTTGCGCGCCGCGATCCAGGCGATGGGATGCGACTGCACCGACCTCGGCATCGTGCCCGACCGGCTCGATGCCACGCGCGAGGCGCTGCGCCGCGCGGCCGAGGGCAACGACCTGATCGTCACCTCGGGCGGCGTTTCTGTCGGCGAAGAGGATCACCTGCGTCCCGCCGTGCAGGCCGAGGGCCGCATCGAGCTCTGGCAGATCGCGATCAAGCCCGGTAAGCCGCTCGCCTTCGGCGAAGTGCTGCGGCCTGACGGGTCGGCGGCCTACATCGTCGGCCTGCCGGGCAACCCGGTGTCGAGCTTCATCACCTTCATGCTCATGGTGCGGCCGGTGCTGCTGCGACTGCAGGGCGCGACGGCGCTGGCGCCGATCCGCAGTAAGCAGCGTGCCGATTTCGACTGGCCCGAGCCCGACAGGCGCCGCGAGTTCCTGCGCGTGCGGCGCAACGAGGCCGGCGGGCTCGATCTGTTCCCGAATCAGAGCTCGGGCGTGATGACCTCGGCGGTGTGGGGCGACGGCGTCGTCGACAACCCCGGTGGTCATGCCATCGCGAAGGGCGACACGGTCGACTTCATGTCGTTCGCGGAGCTGCTGTCGTGAGGCTCACGGTGCGCTATTTCGCATCGATTCGCGAGGCGCTTGGCGCGAGCGAGGTGGTCGAAATGGCCGAAGGCAGCAGCGTCGGCGCAGTGCGCGATGCGCTGATCGCACGCGGCGGCGCGCATGCGAGTGCGCTGGCGCGCGGCAAGTCGCTGCGCAGTGCGCTGAATCAGGTGTTGTGCGACGAGCGCGTCATCGTTGTCGATGGCGGAGAGTTGGCGTTCTTCCCACCGGTCACGGGCGGTTGAAATGATTGCGCCGCGCGTCATCGTGCAGACCGCCGACTTCGACCTCGGCGCCGAAGTCGCCGCGCTGCGCGTGAACGACGCCGGCATCGGCGCCGTTGCTTCGTTCGTCGGCACCGTGCGTGACCGCAACGACGGCGTCGGCATCAGTTCGATGGAACTCGAGCACTACCCCGGCATGACCGAACGCGCGATCGAGTCGATGATCGACGAAGCGATTCACCGATTCGACATTTGCGGCGCGCGCGTGATCCACCGCGTCGGCCTGCTGCAGCCGCAAGACCAGATCATGATGGTCGCGGTGACATCTGCGCACCGCGGGCAAGCGTTCCAAGCCTGCGAGTTCTTGATGGATTACCTGAAAACCCAGGCCCCTTTCTGGAAGAAAGAGCAGACGCCTGAGGGCGCCCGTTGGGTCGATGCACGCAGCAGCGACGACGCGGCGATTGCGCGCTGGGGCATCGCCGCCAGCAATGCCGTTTCGCGCCCGGACCACGATCGATGAACACAGCGTTCCCGTGGGCGCAGGTCCTGGCCGTGGCGATCGGCTCGGTGATCGGCGGCTTGGCGCGTTGGCAGGCGCAGCTCTGGGTCAACCCGCGTTGGGCCGGCTTCCCACTCGGCACCTTGCTCGTCAACTGCCTCGGCGGGTTTCTTATCGGCATGGCGCTCGCATGGTTCGCGCGCACGCCCAACGAGCTGCTGCGCCTGCTGCTCGTGACCGGTTTCCTCGGCGGGCTGACGACTTTTTCTTCGTTCTCCGGGGAGTCGCTTCTGATGCTGCACCGCGGCCAGATCGCGATGGCTTTTGCGCACAGCGCGGCGCACTTGCTCGGCTCGCTGGCCTGCGCGGCACTCGGTTACTGGCTGTTCGCCGCATGGCTTGATTAAGCGCAAAGCGGGTTGCCGGCGCGGCTTGAAAATGGAGTGCATTGCCTCATTTCCGACGCAATCGGAGGATTTTCCCCATGCGCATCGACAAGCTCACCACCAAGTTCCAGGAAGCACTCGCGGATGCCCAGAGCATCGCGGTCACCAACGACAACCCTTACATCGAACCGGCCCACGTGCTGGCCGCAATGCTGGCTCAGGCCGACGGCCCCAAGGCCTTGCTCGATCGCGCTGGCGCCAACAGCGCCGCGCTGAAGACCGCGCTCGACTTGGCCGTTCGCGGCCTGCCGCAGGTGCAGGGCAGCGACCAAGTCGTGCAACCCGGTCGCGACCTGGCTGCGCTGCTGCAAACCGCCGAGAAAGAAGCCGGCAAACGCGGTGAC
>JANLUW010000643.1:0-4477 GCA_031363645.1 Rhizobacter sp.
CAAAAAGATGCCGGTGACGATTTGGATCACCAAAACGAGCATCGCCAGCGAGCCGAAGATGTAGAAGAAATTGAAGTTCTTCGGGGCGTAATACTCGCCAATGTGCTCGTTGTAGAGCTTGGACAGCGGGAACCGGTTGTCGACCCAGTTCAGCAGCTTTTGCGGGGCTGTGGCGTTGGCGGGGGCTTCGTGGTATTCGGCCATGTTGGTGGTACTCCTGGGGTGCTGTCTAGCTGCCTGGGTTCATCGCCGCGCGCGGCTGGCGAAGGAACGATCTCAAGCTTTCTTGCTTTCGCCGATGATGATTCGAGTGTCGGACAAATACGTGTAGGGCGGCACCTCGAGGTTGTCGGGCGAAGGCTTGCCTTTGTAGACCCGGCCTGACATATCGAAGGTCGAGCCATGACACGGGCAGAGAAAACCGCCTTCCCAATCGGCCGGCAGCGAGGGTTGCGGCCCGGGGACGAACTTGTCGCTGGGCGAGCAGCCCAAGTGCGGGCAGATACCGATCACGACCAGGTACTCGGGCTTGATCGCGCGAGAGTCGTTTTGCAGCGCGGTCGGTGTGGTCGAAAAGTTGGTGCGCAGTGACTTCGGATCGGCCAGCATCGGACCGTTTTTCGGCAATTCGGCCAGCTGCGCTGGCGTGCGACGCAGCACCCACACTGGCTTGCCACGCCACTCAACCGTCAGCTTCTCGCCCGGCTTGAGGCCGCCGATGTCAGTCTCGACGGCGGCACCCGCGGCGCGCGCGCGGTCAGAGGGTTGGAAGCTGCTGACGAATGGCACGGCGGCAAAGCCGGCGCCGACAGCGCCGACGCAGCTGGAGGCGATGATCCAGGTGCGTTTGCCGCTGTCGATTCGCTGACCAATCTGCTCTTCACTCATACGTCTCCTCAGGGCTCGGCTTGTAATTGGGAATAGCCAATTATTCTAGCGGACGTGTCAACCCGCTTGACTTCGCCCAAGCCTTCGGAAGGCTACGCCGCGCCTTGACCCGCACCAACTGCGGGCCACGCAAATTCGTGCTGGAGCATCGCCGATGTCTTTCGCGTCCGAGTTCAAAGAGTTCGCTCTAAAGGGCAATGTGGTCGACCTCGCGGTCGGCGTGATCATCGGCGCTGCCTTCGGAAAGATCGTCGACTCGATCGTCAAAGACTTGATCATGCCGGTCATCGGACGGCTGATCGGCGGGCTCGACTTCTCGAACTACTTCATCGCACTCGCAACACCGCCGGCCAACTACACCGGACCGATGACCTACGAGGCACTCACCAAGGCCGGCGTGCCGCTGTTCGCGCACGGCAACTTCACCACTGTGGCGGTCAACTTCGTGATCCTGGCGTTAATCGTCTTCATCATGATCCGGCAGATCAACCAGATGAAGCTCACGGCATCGATCACGCCTGCGGCTGCGGCCGCGCCCGAAGACGTGGTGCCGCTGCGCGAAATCCGCGACGCAGTGAAGAAGTGACGCCGGGAGCGGCAATCGCAGGGCACGCGACAGGTCGATTTGCGCCGGTTTTCGGCCGCATCTTCAGGTTCATGCGCGACCGGCTTACGCTAAGCTGGCAAACCGGCCACAGCGCCGGGGACAATGGCCCAATCGTCTCGAGATGACCGCTCCCGACACCCTCTTGCGAGCCGCGCTCGACGCGGCAGTCAACCTGATCCGGACCACGTTGACGGCGGTGTCCGGCCGCGTGTCGGAAAGCCTCGGCCTGATGTCGCAGTCGAGCGGCCGGATCGCCGAGCGCGATCTGATGATCTCGACTCAGTTCGATTTGCGCCGCAACATCGGCGTGCTTAACCAGATGTTCGCCGACGAGCTCGCGCGGCGCATTCAGGACGAGCTGTCGCCTCGTGAAGATCGCAAACGCACGCTCGCTGCTGCCGATTGGCAGACCCTCAGCCTAGTCGACGACAACGCGGTCGAAGAACGGATGTACGCCGACCGCATCGGCCAGCAGATATCGCATGCCTGCGACTCCGAGCTGCGCGAGTTGGCCGCCTACATGGGTTCGTTGCTGCAAACCGGCCGCGCCGACGAAGACCGCAACCCGCTGCGCGCCGAGCTGCTCGGCGCCGCGCTGTACCGTGCGATCGAAGCGGTATCGCAGCAGGCTGACACGCGCAAGCTGCTGGCCCGCGAGCTCGGTGCCGCAGTGGCCAAGGCGATGCCCGAGTGCTACACGCAGATCCTGCGCGGGCTGCAAAACCGCGGCGTGCAGCCGGTGGTGTTGACGGTGCGGCAGTTCGACGGCCCGGGCAACCAGCTGCCGGGCATCAACTCGGCCTATGCGACGCTGAGCAGCACGCGCAGCCAGCATGGCGAACTCGACACGGCCCCGTCGTCGGGCGCCGGCACGGTGAGCGGCGGCTGTGGCCAACGCAGCGTGCGCAGCGGGCCTTCGACCGGCATGCACGGGCCGGGCGGGCCTTCGACCTCGGGCGACGGCCACGCCCGCTCAGGGTCGAGCTCGCGCTCAGGGTCGAGCTCGCGCGCCGGGCTCAGCGCGAGCCAAACCGACGCGCAACTGATGGCTTTGCTGCGCCACCTGACCGCCGTCGCCAGCCGCCCCGGCGACTTCGACGCGACCAGGGCGCAAGGCAACAGCAGCGGCATCGTCGCTCTGGCGGGCGGGCGCGTCGGCGGCATCGGCGCGATGGACGGCGGCGGCTCATCGTCGGCTCCAGGCGCCCTGCCGTACTCAGCAGCCGAAGGCCTGACCGGCCTGATGGCGGTCAACCTGATCCGCGCCCACCGCGAAGAACTCATGCAGGCCTCGAGCGGCAAGCTCGACCACATGGTGATCGACGTGGTGGGGAGCCTGTTCGACCAGATCCTCTCCGACACGCGCGTGCCGCCGCAGATGGCGCGCCAGATCGCACGCCTGCAATTGCCGGTGCTGCGCGTGGCACTGAACGATGCGAGCTTTTTCTCATCGCGCCGCCACCCGGTGCGGCGCTTCGTTAACCGCATCGCCTCGTTGGCCTGCGCGTTCGACGACTTCGACGACGGCCCAGGCAAGCAGTTTCTCGAACGCGTGCGCAAGCTGGTGCAAGAAATCGTCGAAGGCGACTTCGACCAGATCGACATCTATGCCGCCAAACTCGCTGCGTTAGAGGGGTTCATCGCCGAACAGACGCATCAAGAGGTGCAGCAAAAGGGCACGGCTGACACGCTCGGCGCCAAGGAATCGGAGTTGCGCCTGCAGCAGCGCTACATGCTGCAACTGCAGGCTTCGCTGACGCCGATGGCGCTGCCCGACTACCTGCGCAACTTTCTCGCTCAAGTCTGGAGCCAGGCGCTGGTGCTCGCCGTGACCCGCGACGGCCCGGCATCAGACCGCGCCACACGGTACCGCCGCGTCGGCCGCGATCTGGTGATGAGCATCCAGGCCAAGGGCTCGCCAGCGCTGCGCAAGAAGTTCCTGATGCAGCTGCCGCCCCTGATGAAAGACCTGAACGAGGGCCTCGCGCTGGTCGGCTGGCCCGAGCCGGCGCAGCGCGAGTTCTTCGGTCACCTGCTGCCGGCGCATGCCGAATCGCTCAAGGGCGCGGCGCAAACCGAGCTCGATCACAACATGATGGTCAAGCAGCTCGAAGCCATCTTTGCCACGCCGGTGCCGGGCACCGCGATGCTCTCGCCGAACGACCCCGTGCCCGAGTTCGACGCCGACACACTCGCGCGGCGTTTTTCTCCCGAAGAGGCCAAGAGCGTCGGCCTGGTCACCGAAAGCGCGGTCGACTGGTCAGGTGTGGTCGACATCGATCTGGGCGACGAAACGCAATCAGGTGCGACGACCGCAGCGGGAGACGCCGACCCTGTCACCGAGGCCTCGTTGTCGGGCATCGACATCGACCTCGGCCTGCACAGCGCCGACCCGGCCGAACCCACGCGCGGCGTAAAACTGATGGACCACATCAAGCTCGGCTTCGCCTACCAGATGCACATGAAAGACGAGTGGCAGAAAGTGCGCCTCGCGCATGTGAGCGCCGGCCGCAGCTTCTTCGTGTTCACGCGTGGCAAGAAGCACCAGGAGACGATCTCGATGACGGCCCGCATGCTGACGCGCATGTGCCAGACCAACCGCTTTCGCGCGGTAGAAAGCACCTACCTGATGGAACGCGCAACGCAGCGCGCTCGCAAGCAGCTCGCGGCGCTTGGCGCACCGACGCGGCACTGATGGATTCCCTCGGTCAACGAATACGTCGACCGATTCCCAGAGGCGAAGCGAGCCGGTGCAAATTCCTAGTGCTGCACGAGCCGCCGCGCCATCGTCAGCGCGGCGATCAGGCTGCTCTCGTCGGCTCGGCCGGTGCCGGCGATGTCGAACGCGGTGCCGTGATCGGGGCTGGTGCGCACGAACGGCAAGCCGAGCGTCACGTTCACGCCATGTGCCACGCCGAGGTACTTGACCGGGATCAGACCGTGGTCATGCGTCATCGCGACCACGATGTCGAACTCGCCCGG
>JANLUW010000648.1:0-4214 GCA_031363645.1 Rhizobacter sp.
GCATTTCGCGGCGCTGGTGTCCGACCGGGCCTATGTGCTCGAGAAGGGCCAGATCCGCTACCGCGCTTCGATGGCCGAGCTCGCGGCCAATGTCGAAGTGCGGCGCGCGTACTTGAGCGTCTGATCTTTAACCACACCGGAGGCTTGCCGATGAACACCGACCCCCCCGCAGAACCCTGTTGAAGACCCTTGCCACTGCCGCTGGCCTGGCGGCAACAGACGCGTCGTTCGCGAGCACCCGCCCCGGCAAGAAGCCGTTCGAGACCACGAATCTGAGCTACGGCACGCAGGTGCTTTGGCCCGACCACTGCGTGCAGGGCACCGAAGACGCCGCGCTGCACAAAGACCTGAAATTGCCGACCGCTCAAATCATCATCAGGAAGGGCTTCCACAAAGAGACGGACAGCTACTCCGCTTTCGATGAAGCCGATCACAGAACCGCCACAGGCTTGGCCGGCTACCGGAAACAGCGCGGCACCAAGACGCTCTACATCACCGGCCCGGCGACAGACTTCTGCGTCGCCTGGACCGCGATGGACGCGCGCAGGGCCGGCTTCACCGTCTACGTGATCGAAGATGCGACGAGAGCCATCGACCTGAACGGTTCGCTCGCCGCAGCCTGTCAGCAGATGACCGCGAAGGGCGTGCGGCGCATTCAGTCGAGCGACCTCACATGACGGCGCGTCGGGTCGAAGCTGCGCCGCCGGGCGCCTCCCGTCAGAGCGACCCGCCGCCGGGGCTCAAGCTGCTCACGCGTTTCTTTCAACTCATCCACCTCGTGATGGCCGCGCTGTTCTCAGTCGCGGCGTTGATGCTGATCGCCATCGCCGGACGCTCCGGCTGGCTGGCGTTCGTGGCCGGTCTCGACGGCAATGCTGCGCAGGTCATCATCGAGGCGGTCGGCCTGCTGGCCGCGGCGGTGGTCGCGCTGCAGATCGCCGAGACGATCGTCAAGGAAGAGGTCGTCCGCGATGCCGACATCAGTGCCCCGACGCGGGTGCGGCGCTTTCTGTCGCGGTTCTTCGTCGTTGTGGTGGTCGCGTTGGCGATCGAAGGGCTGGTCGCGACTTTCAAGGCGCTGCACGAAGACCCGGCGCAGTTGCCCTTTGCCGCCAGCTTGCTTGCAGCGACCGCGCTGATGCTCGCCGCGTGGGGCCTGTTCGTGTGGCTCAACCGCGCCGCCGAGGAACTGGAACCCGAAGCGATGGCCGACGCGAAGCGTGAAGACGACAAGCTCAAGTAGCGTGCCGAGCGCGCGTGGCGGCCGGGGCGTCGGCGCGATCACGGTCGTCGTCAACGGCCGGCCGCATGCGCTGACCGTGCCGCGCGACGCACCGCTGCTCAACATCCTGCGCAACGACCTCGGCTTGAACGGCCCCAAGTACGGTTGCGGGCTCGGCGAGTGCGGCGCGTGCGCGGTGCTGGTCGACGGCACCCTGGCGCGGGCGTGCGTGATCCCGGTCGGTGGCGTCGAAGGCCGGTGCATCACCACGCTCGAAGGGCTGGCGGGATCGATCGAACACGGCGCTGCCTTGCACCCCGTGCAGCAAGCCTTCATCGACTGCCAGGCCGCGCAATGCGGCTATTGCTTGAACGGCATGATCGTCGGCACCGTGGCGCTGCTGAGGCGTTTTCCAAAACCCACCGAGCAGCAGGCGCGCGACGCGCTCGCGCACAACCTGTGCCGCTGCGGCGCACACATCGAAATTTTGCAGGCGGTGCAGCGCGCGGCCGAGCTGATGGCGGCGCGCGCATGACGAGCCGCCGCGCCGACTCACCGCACTCACGCGCCGACCTGCGCGCCGCGAGCGGCGTGCTGCTGGTCTCGCGCCCGCCACCACCGCCGGGCTTGCCTGCGCAGGGTCAGCCAGCGACCCTGCCGTCGAACCCGGCCGAAGGCGACGAGCCGCTGATCGCGGTGTGGGACGACGGCAGCGTGACCGCGCTGCACGGCCACGTCGACCTCGGCACCGGCATCCGCACGTCGCTCGCGCAGATCGTCGCGGAGGAACTCGAGGTCGCGCTCGACGCCGTCAACGTGATCCTCGGCAGCACGGGGATCGCGCCGAATCAAGGCGCGACGATCGCCAGCAGCTCGATCCAGGTTCACGCCGAACCGCTGCGCCGCGCCGCCGCACAAGCCCGCGCGTGGCTGGCCGCGCAGCCGGGCGAGGACGTGCGCAACAAGCTCGCCGGCCGCCACATCGCGTTGATATTGACGAGCGAAGCGCCGCTGAAATCGCCCGACGATTACCGCGTGGTGGGCACCTCGCCGCTGCGCGTCGACATCCCCGCGAAGGTGCGCGGTGACGAAGTGTTCGTGCACGACAAGCGCGTTCCCGGCATGCTTCATGGCCGCGTCGTGCGGCCGCCGTATGCGGGCGTCGACGCGGGCGAGTTCGTCGGCAACACGCTGGAGTCGGTCGACGAATCTTCGATCGCGCACATCGCCGGGATTCGCGCGGTGGTCGTGATTCGCGATTTCATCGGCATCGTCGCCGAGCGCGAGGAGCAGGCCGATGCGGCGATGCGCGCGTTGAAAGTCACGTGGCGCGATTGGCCCGGCAGCGCGCCGTTGGACGATCTGCAACACGCGCTGCGCAACAACCCGTCGACACGCCGCGTGTTGCTCGAACGAGGCGATGTCGACGCCGCGATCGCCGGCGCCGCGCAGCCGATGCAGCGCGAGTACGTGTGGCCGTACCAACTGCACGCGTCGATCGGCCCGTCGTGCGCGGTGGCGCATTGGCAAGGGTCATCGACACAAGAGAGCGCGATGACCGTCTGGGCCGGCACGCAAAACCCGCACGTGCTGCGCGCCGATCTCGCCCAGTTGATGGGCCTGCCCGACACCGCGATCGACGTGATCCGCATGGAAGCCGCCGGCTGCTACGGCCGCAACTGCGCTGACGACGTGGCCGCCGATGCCGCGTTGCTCTCGCGTGCGGTCGGCGCGCCGGTGCGGGTGCAGCTCACGCGCGAGCAAGAGCATCTGTGGGAGCCGAAGGGCGCGGCGCAGCTGATGCAAGTGAACGGCGGACTCGACGCCGACGGCTGCGCCGCCGCGTACGACTTCCAGACCTCGTACCCGAGCAACGGCTCGCCAACGCTCGCGCTGCTGCTCACGCGCACCATCGAACCCGAGGCGCACGCCTACGAGATGGGCGACCGCAGCGCGGTACCGCCGTACGCCTTTGCCAACCTGCGCGTCGTCGCACACGACATGGCGCCGATCTTGCGCGCCTCGTGGTTGCGCGGTGTCTCGGCACTGCCGAATTCGTTCGCACACGAGTCGTACATCGACGAGCTCGCCACCGCGGCCGGCGCCGACCCGGTCGCGTTCCGTCTGCAGCATTTGAACGACGAGCGCGCCAGCGAGCTCGTCGAAGCGACCGCCGCACGCGCCGGCTGGCTCGCGCACACGCGGCCGCAACAGCAACCGGTCGAACACACCCAAGCGGGTGATCTGCTCAAAGGCCAGGGCTTCGCGTACGCGCGCTACGTGCACAGCAAGTTCCCCGGCTTCGGCGCTGCGTGGGCCGCGTGGGTGGCCGATGTCGAAGTCAATCGCGTGACCGGCGAGGTGCACGTGAGCCGCGTCGTCGTCGGCCACGACGCAGGTTTGATGATCAACCCGGCCGGTGTGCGGCATCAAATCCACGGCAACGTTTTGCAGACGACGAGCCGTGCGTTGAAGGAGTCGCTGCCGGTCGATGCGAAAACGAGCCTGCCGATCGCGCGGGAGTGGGGCGCCTACCCGATCCTGAGTTTTCGCGAGGTGCCGGTCGTCGAGGTGATGACGATGCCGCGGCCCGGCGAACCGCCGCTCGGTGTGGGCGAATCGTCGTCGGTGCCCGGCACCGCAGCCATCGCCAACGCGATCTTCGACGCCACCGGCGTGCGCCTTCGCGCGCCGCCGTTCACGCCGGAAGTGGTGCGGGCGGCGATGGGCATCGTGGCGCGCAGCCCCTCTCCCCAAAGGGGCGAGGGGGCAATACGCCCTCTCCTCGCTGGGCGCAGCGGAGTGTCAGCCCTACTCCCTCTCCCCTTTGGGGAGAGGGTTGGGGTGAGGGGTCGGCGCAGCCCGATCGCCAAAGCCGGCGCCCTGATCCTCGGCCTCGCCAGCACCGCCCTCGCCCTCCTCGGCTGGCGCGCCACCATCGCCCCGATCGCCCCCGGCAGCGCGAACGTCTATACCGCCGCCACGATCGAGC
>JANLUW010000008.1:0-22611 GCA_031363645.1 Rhizobacter sp.
TATTCACGGCGCTGGATATTCGGGAAGTGAACGCTCGACCTCTGGCGGCCCGCAGGACCACCACGACCACGACCGCGCCGCACTCGCGGCACACTGCGGCCATGAACGAAAGCGACGACCCAATGCCCGACGAATGCCTGCGCGTGGTGTGCCTGTGCGCCGACTGGTGCGGCGTGTGTCGCGACTACCGCGCGACCTTCGACAGCGCCTCGGCCACGTTCGGCGCGCGTGCCGAATTTAGCTGGATCGACATCGAAGACGACGCAGCGCTGCTCGACGATGTGGACGTCGAGAACTTCCCGACGCTGTTGATTGCGCACGACGCACGCGTGCTGTTCTTCGGCACGGTCACCCCGCAGCCGGCCACGCTCGGGCGGTTGGTGCAGGGGGCGATCGATGGCGAATTGCACCCGCTTGCCGCAACGTCGAAGATCGACGCGTTCTTGCAGCGTTTGCGCGGCGCTGGCGCATGACTACCGCGGAGTGGCGTTTGCCGCCGGCGCTTTGGCGCGCTGCAGGATTGCCTCGATGAATCCCGTCTTGCCTTCGGTGTAGGCCTCGCGATCGTCGGCGTGCGCACGTGCAGGTGATGCGTGCGGCTCGTGCCGAAGAGCGGCACGCCTTTAACGAAAAACAGGCGGTCGCGCCGCGGGTTGTCGGCCCAAGGCACGTAGCCAAGCGCCCGCAGCGGCACGACGAAAGGCGGCCAGCACACGGCAGCGAGCGCGATCAGCAGGATGTCGATCACCGGCTTGGCATCGAGCCCAGGCACCGCTGTGCAGCCGATGTGCGCGATCGCGAACTTGCCGCATGCCGACAGCGACGCTCGGGTGCACGCGGCTTCGAGAGCGAAGGCCGCGGGCCAGTGTGGGCCTGGCCTCAGGCGCGTGGCATCACTGGTGATGCACAGCGGCGCCTGCGCAACCTCAACGGCAGCCGATCAGGCTTCGTGCACCGGGCAGCGGCCGCGCGTCGAACGCGCGCCGACCGAGCCTTCATAGGCGGCGCGGCGCACTCGGTTGATCGAGCCGAGCGGGCGGTGCGCGGCCAGGCCGTGCCATGGCGAGAACGACAGGCCGTCGTCCATCTCCACCGAGCGCGCGTCGTTCCACGCCGGCTGCGGCGGCACGACGATGCGGGCGACCGGCACGAACGGGCTCGCGTCTTCGGACCAGACGACGGTCGCGTCTTCGATCGGCATGGCCTCGTTGTCGGTGCAGAGCTGCACGCGCAACTCCCATTCGCCGCCATGCGTGGCGAAGTGCGCGTTCAACGCGGCGCGCAAACCATCGGGCTTGTCGTTGAGATCGACAGGCGCGTTTTTCAGCGCCTGCAGTTCGGGCGAGACCGGCGCGATCTGCCACTTCGCCATCTGCAGCCCGAACAAATACGGCGTCTGGCTGAAGTAGGTTTCGCCGAGCGGGTTCGTCTCGGGGTGGCCGCCCATGCCTTTGATCGTGCCGCTTTCGCCGCCGACGGCTTCGAGCGCTTTTTCGGTGCCGCGCAAGATGGCAGAGAACGCGCGCTTGAGCCGCGGGATCTTGTCGGTCGTCGAGGCGAGCAGCTTCAGGCTGCCGAGAAACTTGTGCGCGGTCGGCGCCAGAAAGGCCGGGCCGTTGACGAGCAAGAAGTCTTGCGTGGTCGCACCCTCGCTGCCGGGCAGGCGCTCACCTTCGGCGCCGATCACCTTCAGCGCGAAACCGCGCGGCGTCGAGACCCGGTCGTCGAGCACATCGCCCGGCGAGGTCGAGATCCGAATCGCGACGGGGTAGGTTTTTGGCGTCGAGAACAAGCCTTGCGCATAAGGCAGTGGCAGTTCGAGCACGCGCAACTCGCCGCGCAGCAGCGCGTGGCTTTTCGCGTGAACGCTGCGCAGGCCCTGTCCGCTGTCTTTGAAGGTGGTGTCGGAAATTTCGAGCAGCGTTTTGGTTAGTTGGTGCGCGGTCTCGTCTTCGTGGTCTTCGCGCACCTCGTACGCGGCGTCGTACGCGATCGGCGTGGCGCTGACAGTGGGTTGGTCCATCTCAGGCCTCCGGATCGACAAGGCGGTCGTGCTCGGGATCGGTCGGAATGGCCGGCGGCACCACGCCTTGGTCGGGCTCGATGGGCAACAGGCCGGGCTCGGGATCGATCTCGGCTTCTTCGGCGTGGGTGCGATGCGGCTTGTGTGGGGTGTGGGTCGCCATGGGTCTGCTCCTGTGTAGGCAACCATAGTCACTGCCGCGCTCCGCGCGAGGGCTCGGACGACTCCGCAACCCCGTGTCAGTGAATGCCGACAGCACAGTCGGCCCCGACGACGCGGCCCACTCGGCTATTGCGCCCGGCCCGCGACGCACGGTTCGCCGGTGCGTGCGGCGCCAGCCGAAATCAACGCCACCTTCGGCGCCTTGAGCGCGCCGCTGACCTGCAGCGTGCGGTCGAGCGCGAGCAGCGCGCTTTGCTTGCGGCGCGGTGTCAGCAGCAGGTGGAGCGTGCCGCCGCCGAGATCGATCCATCCGGCGCCACTGAGCGCGACTTGCGGCGTCTCGAACGCGAGCCGACGCGCGGTACCGCGGCCCGCATCGAAGCGCACGTCGAGCGCCGAGCAGGTGACGGGTGTGCGCTCGCTACCGGCCCCGAACACCGTGCGCAACAGGCGCCCGCCGTCAAGGCCGAGTTTGGCGTCGAGCGCTTCGGAAATCGTCGCGTGCAGCAGCTCGGCGTGCAGCGTGCCCGTGGCTGCACCCGCCAAGCTCGCGAACGAGTCACCGCGTGACTGCATCGCGATGCGCGCATCGAGCCTGCCGGCGAGCGGTTGCAGGCTCGGCGCGGCGCGCACGAGCTGCTCGATCTGCATGCCGCGCAGGCGCAGGTCGAGCGCGTACGTGGCCGGCGTGGCTGCCGTTTCGGCGACCAACGTACCCGACGCGGCACCACCGGCGATCACGAATGCGGCCGGGTCGACGACCCAGCGGCCACCACGCAGCGCGCCATGCGCACTCACCTGCGTGAGCGAGCCGAGCGGCAGGCCTTCGACGGCGCCGATCTTCAAATCGATGTCGGCGTCGACGTTGCTCGCCGGTGGCGCGGTGGCATGCGGCGCGCTCGTCTCGGTGGATTGCGATGACGATGACGACGGCGCGCGCAGGTCGGCCACATCGAGTCGCGTGCCCGTCAACGCCGCACGCAGCAGCGCGCGACCTTCGGCGGGCGGCTTGCGGTCGAACTGCGCCTCGCCAGCGAGGTCGCTGCGGCCAAGTTTCGCGCGCAGTTGTCTGACCGCCCAGCGCTCACCTTCTTTGGTCACGTGGCCGCGCGCTTCGGCGGCGTTGGCGAACGCCGGCACGCGCACACCGAACACGCTGCCGATGCCGGCCAGGCGCGGGCCGGCCACGCGCAGATCGAGGTCGGCGCGGGCGAGCTGAGCCAGGTCGGTCAGCACGCCTTCCACGTGTGCACGCGCCTGCCCGACCCGCAACTCACCGCGCAGCGCGAACGGCTGGCCGGTGTCGAAAAACGTCAGCAGTTCGCTGACCGCGAAACGGCCGTCGAACGCCACGCCATCGCGCGTGCCGTAAAGCGCGATGTGTCGGGTCAGCGGCAACTCGGGGCGTGCCGGCCCTGCCGCAGGCACCGAAAACGATGACGCGAGCGGCGTCGCCACCATGTCGAGTTCGAGGCCGATCGCCTGGTCGACAACGTGCATGCTGGTGTTGCGCGCGTCGAGCGACCGCACCCGCACGCGCCCGGGGCCGCGGTCGTCGGGCCGCGTCAAACGCCAGTTGCGCAGGCCGTCGGCCTGGCGTTCGAGGTCGAGTTCGGCGACGACGATGGTCAGCGTTGTCAACGTCACAGGGCCACCCCGCAGGCTCTCCCACGAAAGCGTGAAACCCAACGTGGCCGCACGCACGAACGGCCGCTTTGCGGCCCACGGCGCGTTCTGCACGACGAGGTTGCGCAAGCTCACAGTCGGCTGCAGTTCACGGTTCAGGCCGATGTGCAGTTCGTCGAAATCGACGCGGCGGCCCGAGCGCTCGTGGATGTGGTGCTGGATCAGCGGGCGCAACCAGGTCGCGTCGAATGCGGCGATGTACACGGCGAGCAGCAGCAATGGGCCGAGCACGGCGCCGAGCACGACGCGGGCGCGCTGCGATCGAAATCGCGGCGCGTGGGCCGGGGTCGGCGCGGGATCGGCGGTCGGCGTCATGTACTTGCGAATGATCGGTTTCGCGGTGCGCGCGCCAGAGCAGCGGAACACGCACGTCGGCGTAGGAAATCGGCGCGACGCACCGTCGCGCCTGCCGAGCCTTTAAGCTCGGCAGCATCGACATCTTCGACAGCCTCGACCCCCGCCATGATCCATGCCCAGTTCTACCCACCGATCGAACCGTTCGAGCACGGCATGCTCGATGTCGGTGACGGTCACCGCATTTACTGGGAGCGCTGCGGCAACCCGCGGGGCAAGCCCGCCGTGTTCCTGCATGGCGGACCGGGCAGCGGCTGCAGCCCTGACCAACGCCGGCTGTTCGACCCCGCTAAATACTGCGTCACGCTGTTCGACCAACGCGGCTGCGGCCGCTCGACGCCGCATGCCTCGTTGGAGGCGAACACCACCTGGCACCTCGTGGCCGACATCGAGCGGCTGCGTGTGTCGGCCGGCGCCGAGAGCTGGCTCGTGTTCGGCGGCTCGTGGGGCAGCACGCTCGCACTCGCCTATGCGCAAACGCACGCCGAGCGCGTCAGCGCGCTCATCCTGCGCGGCATCTTCACGCTGCGGCGCGAAGAGCTGCGGTGGTTTTATCAAGAAGGCGCCTCGTGGCTGTTCCCGGACGAGTGGGAGCACTTCGTCGCGCCGATCGCACCGACCGAGCGCCACGATCTGGTGGCCGCCTACCACCGCCTGCTCACCGGCGGCGACGAGCCCGCCAAGCTGCGCGCTGCCGTCGCATGGAGCCAGTGGGAAAGCCGCACGATCACGCTGCTGCCCGACCCACAGTTCGACCGCTCGCACAGCAACGCGCATTTCGCGCTCGCGTTCGCGCGCATCGAGAACCACTACTTCGTGAACCACGGCTTCATGGACGAAGGCCAACTGCTGCGCGACGCGCACAAGCTCGGCGCCATTCCCGGTGTGATCGTGCAAGGCCGCTACGACTGCTGTACGCCGGCCAAGACCGCCTGGGACCTGCACCGCGCCTGGCCACAAGCCGAGTTCCATCTGATCGCCGATGCCGGCCACGCGTTCAAGGAGCCGGGCATCCTAGACCGGCTGATTCGCGCGACCGACCGGTTCGCGAACGACTGAAGTCACGCGCCATGAAAAAAGCGGCCCCGGCTTGCGCCGGGGCCGCTTTCGCGACAGAGCAGAAGCGGGTCAGGCCGCGCGACGACGGCGGGCAACGAAGCCCATCGCGGCGAGGCCAGCGAGCATCATCGCGTAGGTCTCGGGTTCCGGCACGGCGGCAGCCAAATAGACGCGGTCGATCACGACGTCTTTCGAAGGCGAAAGGTTGGTGCTGAACGAGAACACGAAGTCGGCCAAACCAGTGCCGCCGGCGATCGCGTTGCCCGAATAGTGTGTCCAGTTTTGAGCCGTGCCGGCGCTCACGTTGAAGTTCGCGAACGTGACGCCGCCGAAGGTGGCCGAAAAAGTGGCCTCGCCCGCGTTGGCGAAGCCGTTGGCCGGAAGGTAGGCATCGAAGCCGAAGGTGTACTCGGTGCCGTTGACGAGGCTGACCTGTTGGGTCAGCGTTTCCGGGCGGGCGAAGTCATCGACGAAGTAGGCGGCGTGTTCGCCGACGGCGTCGTAGCCAGGGTTGCCGGCCGCGTTGTCGGCCGGCACTGCTTCACCGAAAGCGCCGTTGGGGTACGCAGCGGCAGCGCCATAGGTGATGGTCGTGGCGTTGAAAGGCAACGTGCCGGGAGCGAGCGTCCAGCCGGCGAAGCCGTTCTCGAAGCTGCCGTTGGTCAGCATGTTTTGCGCGGACGCGAGCATCGGCAGTGAAACAAGGGCGAGGGTCAGAAGTCTCTTCATGGCGGTGGTCCCGTGAACAAGTGAATGCACGGAATGTCGCTGCGACGACCCCTGTCGGCCATCCCCGAAGTGCGGGGCCGGTGGCTTTCAGCGCACGGTGTAGCCGCGCGCATCCATACAGGCTTGCGTGCCGCGCTGGAACACACTGCCGTCGGTGGTGGCGTTCGGCTGCTGGCCCGCCCACTGGCTGCACGCGTTGGCGTCGGCATCCATCTTCGCGGCGCTTTGGCCGTTACGCGGGTAGATCACCGGTTGCGGCACGTTCGAGTAGACGCGGGCCGGCACAGGCCGGCTGTAAACGGATTGCGGCGCCTCGTACAGCACGGGCTGGTCGACAACGACGTAGCCCCGGTCGGCGTATGCGCCGTAGTCATAGGGGTAGGAGTAGGGATTGGGATAGGGGTAGCTGTTGTAGTAGCTGCCGATTCCGAGCCCGACACCCAAACCGAGACCGAGACCCACGCCGCCCCAACCCCAACCCCAGCCGTTGCCGCCGCGGCCGTACCCGTAGCCATAGCCACCGCGGTTGTAGCGCGGCGCGTAATGGCCGCCACCGCTGTGCCAGTCCGACCCGCCGTTGTGGGCATAGTGCGCGCCGCCACGGCCGCCGTGGCCTTGGGCTTGCGCGCCGCCAGCGAACATCAATGCAGCGCAGGCGACCGCGAGGGTGGTGAAGGTGGCCTTGGTGGCCGACGGGAGGGTGACGCTCATTGCAGTGCTCCTTGGTGCAGGCCACACGGGCTGCAACTGAGTGTGATCCGCCATCGCGCCGCGTGGTTCCCCAATCAGACCCCGCGCCGGCCCGTGACAACCTGGTAGATCAGCACGACGACCGCCACGACTAACAAGATGTGCAGCAGCCCGCCCGCCGTGAACGACGTGACCAGACCGAGCAGCCACAGGGCCAGCAGCACGATGACGAGGGTGTAGAGCACGGCGTTTCTCCTTAGACGAGCCGGCGAGCGGCAGGCTGCCATCCGAACCGGGTAGTAGCGAGTTTGCACGGTGGCCGGTGGCGGGCGAATCAGCCGAGCCGCTGACGCAGTGTAGGTGGTGTCCCACCACGCTTCACGGCAGCGGCCGATACGGCGGGCGCGGCTGCGGCTCGACACTGCATTGGACCCAGCCTACGGAGCCGACGACCATGAACACCCCCACCGCACGCCCGGAAGAAGACCCCGACCTTGCGCGCTGGGGCCTCATCGCATTGGGACTCGTGATCGCTTCGTTCCTGTTGGTGTTCTACGTTCACTTGCTGCAGGATTCGGTGGCGCGCGGTGCGCAGTCTCGCTACTCACAGGTGGGTGGCGCGCCGACCCAGACTCAGACCCAAACCCAGACACAGGCCGAAGAGCAGGCCCGCCCCGCGCAGATCCGCCTCGTTGCCAGGCAGAATTGACCCGAGGCTTGTGACGCGCCAGCGCGCTCACACCGCCGCGAGCGCGTCATCCAGATCGGCCAGCAGGTCGTCGATGTGCTCGATGCCGACCGACAGTCGCACCGTGTCTTCGCTGACGCCGGCCTTGTCGAGGTCGGCCGGCGAGAGCTGCCGGTGCGTGGTCGAGGCCGGGTGCGTGGCGAGTGACTTCGCATCACCGATGTTGACGAGCCGCGTGAACAATCGCAGCGCATCGAGAAAGCGGGCGCCGGCCTCGCGTTTCGAATTGGGCTCGTCGCTCGAATCCGACTTCACGCCGAAAGTCAGGATGCCCGAGGCCTTGCCCGAAAGGTATTTCTTTGCGAGCGCGTGGTCGGGGTGGTCTTCCAGCCCGGCGTAGTTGACCCACGCCACTTTCGCGTGCCGCTTCAGGTGCTGCGCGATCGCGAGCGTGTTGTCGTTGATGCGGTCCATGCGCAGCGCGAGCGTCTCGATGCCTTGAAGAATTTGCCAGGCGTTGAACGGCGAGATGGCGGCGCCGATGTTGCGCAGCGGCACGACCCGCGCGCGGCCGATGTAGGCGGCCGGGCCGAACGCCTCGGTGTAGACCACGCCGTGGTAGCTCACGTCGGGTTCATTCAGGCGCTTGAAGCGGGCCTTGTGTTGCACCCACGGGAACTTGCCCGAATCGACGATCGCGCCGCCCACGCTGGTGCCGTGGCCGCCGAGGTACTTGGTGAGTGAGTGCACGACGATGTCGGCGCCGTGTTCGATCGGGCGCGAGAGGTACGGTGTCGGCACGGTGTTGTCGACGATCAGCGGCACGCCGTGCTTGTGCGCGATGGCGGCGATCGCGGCGATGTCGGTCACGTTGCCGGCCGGGTTGCCGAGCGACTCGACAAAAATCGCCTTGGTTTTCGCATCGATCAGCGGCTCGAACGACTTCGGGTCGCGGTGATCGGCGAAGCGCGTCGTGATGCCGTACTGCGGCAGCGTGTGCGCGAACAGGTTGTAGGTGCCGCCGTAGAGCGCGCTGCTCGAGACGATGTTGTCACCGGTCTCGGCGATCGTCAGGATCGCGTACGTCACTGCGGCCTGGCCCGAGGCGACCGCCAGTGCGGCGATGCCACCTTCGAGTGCGGCGACGCGCTTTTCGAGCACGTCTTGCGTCGGATTCATGATGCGCGTGTAGATGTTGCCGGGCACCTTCAAGTCGAACAAGTCGGCGCCGTGCTGCGCGTTGTCGAACGCATATGCGACGGTTTGGTAGAGCGGCACCGCCGCCGACTTGGTGGTCGGCTCCGGCGAGTAGCCACCGTGCACCGACACGGTCTCGAAGCGCCAGGTCTTGCCGATGTCTGCGATTTGCGTCATGAAAAACTTTCGGTAGGACAGGGGTTGGCAGCCTAGGCGCTGGCGGCCGCGCTGTAAACCGATCAATCGGCATATCGATCTTCGAGAATCGGTGCCGGCGCCTGCCACGTCAGTACGGCACATCGCCATCGATGGTGGTGCGATAAAGCATGCGGCGCTGGTCGTCGGGGCAGCCGGTCGCCAGGTGCATCAGCGAGCGGTTGTCCCAGAACACCATGTCATGCGGCTGCCAATGGTGCCGGTACAGGTGCTCGGGCTTCACGCCGTGCGCGAACAGCTGCTGAAGCAGCTCGCTGCTCTCGTCAGTTAAGACGCCGATGATGCGCGTCGTGAAGTGCTCACTGACGAACAGCGCCTTGCGGCCGGTTTCGGGGTGGGTGCTAACGACCGGATGAATCACGGCCTGCATTTGCGCCTTTTGCGCATCGGCGAGCGCCGGCCGCCACGGGTTGGGCTAGCGCAGGCGGTCGTACTTGGCTAGGTAGGTGTGCGCTGGGCGCGCAGGCCCGACACGCTTTGCTGCAGCGCGCTCGGCAGCGCCTCCCATGCCGCATGCATGTTGGCGAACAGCGTGTCGCCGCCGGTTGCCGGAAGCTCCTGCGCGTGCAACATCGAGCCCAGGCTCGGCCGCTCCTTGTACGACAGGTCGGAGTGCCAATAGTGGCCTCCATCGCTCAGGCCGATCGGCTGGCCGCTCTCGTCCCTGACGTTGGAGACGACCAGAACCTCGGGTTGGCCCGCCAGCAAAAATTGATGCAGCACATGGATCTGAGACGGCCCGAAGCGGCGGCTGAATGCGATCTGCTGCGTCGGCGTGATGCGTTGGTCGCGGAACACGACCACGTGGTGGTCGAGGTGGGCGCGTTGGATGCGCGTGAAGTCGTCGCCCGAGACCTCTTTGACCGAGCGAATCGTGATGACCGAGGTGACGATCAGGCTCGAAGGCCTTTCGACATCGCCCTCGCTGACGACCGGCTCTTTGATGATCTCCTTGACCTGACTCGACCCAACGCACGCCGACGTTTTTTGTCGCCAAGCGCTTCTCGAGCGAACCCTGCGCCTTCTGCAGCACGAACAAGCTGGCCGACTTTTGATGGCCGATGCGCAGCACGCCGCGCGGGACTTGGGCGTGTGCGGCTGCGCCGAGCGCGTGTTGAAGGCGCGGCATCGCGCCGCGTCACTTCGCACTTGGCGCATAAATCTGATCGAACATGCCGCCGTCATCGAAATGCGTTTTTTGCGCGGCGCGCCAGCCGCCGAAATCAGCGTCGATCGTCAGCAGCTTGACCGGCTTGAACTGCGCCGCGTACTTGGCCGCGGCGCTCGCGTCGCGCGGGCGATAGAAGTTCTTCGCGGCGATCTCCTGGCCTTCGGCGGAGTACAGGTATTCGAGGTACGCCGTCGCGACCTTGCGGGTGCCGCGCTTGTCGACCACCTTGTCGACCACGCTGACCGGCGGCTCGGCCAGGATCGACAGGCTTGGCGTGACGATCTCGAACTTGTCGGCGCCGAGTTCCTTGACTGACAGATATGCCTCGTTTTCCCACGCGATCAACACGTCGCCGATGCCGCGTTCGACGAAGGTCGTGGTCGAGCCGCGCGCACCCGAATCGAGCACCTTGGTGTTGGCGTACACGCGCTTGACGAAGGCCTTCGCACTCTCGGCGTTGCCACCCGGTTGCTTCAGCGCATAGCCCCAAGCCGCGAGGTAGTTCCAGCGCGCGCCGCCCGATGTTTTCGGGTTCGGCGTGATCACGTCGACACCACTCTTCGCGAGGTCGGCCCAATCGGTGATCTTTTTCGGGTTGCCCTTGCGCACCAGGAACACGATGGTCGAGGTGTACGGCGAGGCGTTGTTCGGCAAGCGCTTTTGCCAGTCGGCCGGGAGCTGTTTTCCGTTGTCGTGGATCGCGTCGATGTCGTAGGCGAGCCCGAGCGTGACGACATCGGCGTCGAGCCCGTCGATCACCGAGCGTGCCTGCTTGCCCGAGCCGCCGTGCGACTGGCGAATCGTCACGATCTCACCGGTCTTGGCTTTCAACTGCTTCGCGAAGGCGGCGTTGAAGGACTGGTACAGCTCGCGCGTGGGGTCGTAGCTGACGTTGAGCAGCGTCGTGTCGGCAACCGACGGCAGCGCGGTCAACGTGAGCGCGGCGGCGGCGACGAATGTCATTGCGCGGCGCGAGAAAGCAGTGTTCGTGGTCATGATGAGGCGAGTGTTTGATCGAAGGCGTCGACTCTAGGCAGAGGCTGCGATGCCGTGAACCACGAAATCCTGCTTAGCTATACAGCCGTGCTCGTGTCCAATCACGGAAGTCGCCACTGCCTGCCAGGATTCACGGATGAAGCTGAAAACAATTGCGCTCGGGTTGCTGGTTGCCGCGGCGGCCGCCGGCACCGCCGGCTGGTTCACCCTCGACAAAGAAACACGCGCGCTGCTGGCCACGTTACCGATCAACCGCGACCTGTTGTTCTGGAGCCAGCCGCAACGTGACGCCGGATTCCGTGCGCTCGATCGGCTGCCGGTGTTGGCCAAGTCGCGGGCCGTCCTGACGGGCGGCACGGTGGCGCCGCTGCCGCCCGGGCCACCGTTGAAACTCGCCATCGACGTCGACGCCTACATGGCCGGCCAACGCAGCGCAGCGCTGCTGGTGCTGCACGACGGCAAGTTGCGCCTCGAACGCTACGGCCTGGGCTTCGACGACAACGGGCGCTGGACCAGCTTTTCGGTCGCCAAGTCGATCACCTCGACGCTCGTGGGCGCGGCGCTGCGCGACGGCCACATCCGCAGCATGGACGACAAGGTCAGCGACTACATCCCGCAGATGAAAGGCTCGGCCTACGACGACGTGAGCATCCGGCAACTGCTGACGATGACCTCCGGCGTGCGCTGGAACGAGGACTACGCCGACCCGAACTCCGATGTGGCGCGCTTCAACAAACACACGCCGGAAGACGGCGTCGACGCGCTCGTGAGCTACATGCGGCGCCTGCCCCGTGAAGTGCCGGCCGGCACGCGCTGGCACTACAGCACCGGCGAGACCAACCTCGTCGGCGTGCTGCTCGTTTTTGCCACCAAAAAGCCGCTGGCAACCTACCTGTCAGAGAAGATTTGGGTGCCGGCCGGCATGCAGCAGCAAGCCACCTGGTTGCTCAGCCGCACCGGCAACGAGATCAGCGGCTGCTGCGTGCAGGCCGCGCCGCGCGACATGGCGCGCTTTGGCCTTTTCGTGCTCGGCGGTGCGCGCATCGGCGGGCAAAGCATCGTGCCCGATGGGTATTTGGCCGAGGCCACGACCGAGCGCACCGGCATCGGCCGGCCCGGCCGCGGGTACGGCTACCAGTGGTGGACCTACACCGACGGCACCTATGCCGCGCGCGGCATCTTCGGCCAAGGCATCTTCATCGACCCGGTACGCAAGCTGGTAATCGTCTCGAATGCCGACTGGGCCGCGGGTGCGACCGACCGCACGGCCAGCGAAGCGCGCGAGGCCTTCTACCAGGCAGTGCAGAAGGCAGTGGATGACGAGGTGGCGGTGGCGGCACGCTGATCGTTTGCAACACGGCACGGCCTCCGAGACAAGGTCAATCGCGGGTGCCTTGTGCGTGCTCGCGCAACCACTCCGCCGCCGCGCTGGCCTCGAGCGGGTGCCCGTACAAAAACCCCTGCAGCACCTTGCAGCCTGCGGCAACCGCAGCGCTCGCTTGCGCAGGCGTTTCGACACCCTCGGCGATTACCGTGAGGTCGAGCACCGCGGCCAGGTCGCAGATCGCTTTGACGACAGCGACGGCGTCGGGCGCGGGCATCGGCTCGATCAGCGTGCGGTCGATCTTGACGGTCGAGAGCGGCAAGCTGCGCAGGATGTTGAGCGACGAAAAGCCGGTGCCGAAATCATCTAGCGCGACCTCGATGCCGTGCGCGCGCATTTGTCCGATCTGGTCGCGCGCCTGCGCCAAGTGCGCCACGGCGGCGCTCTCGGTGATCTCGAGCGTCATCGAGGCGGGCGGGATGTCGAAGCGGCGCAGCGTGCGCACCACCCTGTCCGGGAAATCGGGGGCCAGCAATTGCAGCGGCGAAACGTTGACGGCCACCGGCACCACGCCGCCGAGATCCGCACGCCATGCGGCGATCTGCCGGCAGGCAAGCGTGAGGATCATGTTGCCGAGCGGGCCGATCAGGCCGGTGCGTTCGGCCGCCTGGATGAACTCGTTCGGCTCGACGCGGCCGATGCCCGGGCGATCCCAGCGCGCCAGCGCCTCGAAGCCGACCAGCGCGTGCGTGCGCGCATCCACCTTCGGCTGGTAGACGAGCACGAACTCCTCGCTTTTCATGCCGGCGCGCAAGGCTTGCTCGGCATCGAGCAGCGCGCCGGAGCCGCGCTCGAAGCGCGCTTCGGCGAACTGCACCGAGGTGCCGGGCGTGCGCTTGGCCTCGTGCATGGCCGCGTTGGCCGCGCGCAGCAGCGCGTCGGGGGTCGCAGCGTGGGCCGGGTGCAGCGCGATGCCGATCGACACGTCGAGGTAGAAGCGGTGCTGCGGCAACGCGACCGGCTGCGTCAGCAACTGGCGCACGCCTTGCGCGAGCTCGTGCGCCGCGCGCTCGGCAAGCGCCGCGCTCGGCGCCGGTGCGAGCAGCGCGAACTCGTCTTCGCCCAGGCGCATCACGTCGGCCTGCGCGCCGAGTTGCGCGGCGAGGCCGGCGGCGAGCGCGCGCAGCACGTCGTCGCCGATCGACGGGCCGTGCGCTTCGTTGAACAGCTTGAAGCGGTCGACATCGAGCAGCAGCAGCGCGAACGGCTGCCCGGCAGCGCACAGCTCGCGCAGGCGCTGCTGCAACGCGCTGCGGTTGGGCAGGCCGGTGAGTTCGTCGTGCGTGGCTTGGTGCAGCAGCGTTTGCATCGCGTCGACCTGCGCGGTGTCGTCGGTGACGACGATCTGCTCGGCGGGCCGGCCGTCCCAGTCGACCTTCCAGGCGCTGAAGCGCAGGTGCAGTCGGCGGCCGTTGAACGCGGTGCGCTGGGCCTGCCAATGGTCTTGTGCGAGCTCGCCATTGACGATGCGCCGGTGTCGCTCGCGCGCAAGCACGCGCTCGTTCTCGGGCATCGTGCTGTTGCGCCATTGCTTGGCGGTGGCGATCTTCGAGCCGCCGTCGGCCGGCAGGCCGTAGATGCGCAGCAAGGCCGGGTTGGCGTACTTCATGACCTCACCCTGCATCACCGCGAGGCCTTGGTGCGAGTGCTCGATCAGGTGCGAGAACTGGTCGCGCAGTTGGCCCGCTTCGCTCCGGCTGCGGCTCACCGCGGCGTGCAGCAACGCGAGGCCGAGCACGACGCGCAGCAAGGTCGCCAGGCTCGCTTGCAGCGGCAGCGCGGCGTCGCCATAGACAACCCAGACGAACTGATTCGACCCGAGCGCGACCATCGCGATGCCGGCGATGCGCGCATAGCGGCCGAAACGGTACAGCCAAGTCAGCGCGACGATCGCCGCCAGCGTCGTCAGCGTCGCGCCAAAGGTCTGCGCGAGGCGTGGGTCGCAGTGCAGCGTGATGGCGCCTGTCGTGACCAACCCCGCGAGCCCGATGGCGACGCGGCTTTTGCCGATCGGCCGGCCGGCGAGGTAGGCCGCACCGATCATCCAGAGCGTCAGGCTGGTCGACGCAGCAGCGACCAGCAGCCAGAACCCGACCGCGTCCCACGGCGGCGCGCCGGTCTTCCACACAAGGAACGCCGGCGGGCTGAACGCTTGCACGACGAACGACAAGCCGAGCCATAGCGAGAACCGGCGGCTGCGCTCGGTGTTCCAGGCCAGCAGCAGCGCGAGGCCGACCACGAGGTTGACGCCGCTGTTGAGGAGCAGCCCTTGCGTCATTCGTGGTTCAAGATCCAGGCCGCGGCACGCTCGGCGATCATCAAGGTCGGCGAGTTGGTGTTGCCGCTGGTGATGGTGGGCATCACACTCGCGTCGACCACGCGCAGGCCCCTCACGCCGTGCACGCGCAGGCGCGCATCGACCACGGCGGACGGGTCGGCGGCCGGGCCCATCTTGGCGGTGCCGACGGGGTGGAAGATCGTCGTGCCGATGTCGCCGGCGAGTTTCCAGAGTTCAGCATCGGTCTCGTACTGCACGCCGGGCTTGAGCTCTTTCGGCTGGTACTTCGCGAGGGCCGGTTGCGCGACGATGCGGCGCGTCAGGCGCAGGCTGTTCGCGGCGATCAGGCGGTCTGCGTTGGTGCTCAGGTAGCGCGGGGCGATGCTAGGCGCGTGCTGCGGGTCGGGTGACGTGATCTGCACCGCGCCGCGGCTCGACGGGTTCAGGTTGCACACGCTTGCGGTGAAGGCGTCGTAGCCGTGCAGCGGCTCGCCGAACGCGTCGAGCGACAACGGCTGCACGTGGTACTCGAGGTTGGCGTGCGCATGTGACGCATCGCTGCGCGTGAACGCGCCGAGCTGCGACGGCGCCATGCTCATCGGCCCGCTGCGCTTGAGTGCGTACTCCAGGCCGATCAGCGCCTTGCCGAGCCAGTTGTTGGTCATCGTGTTGAGCGTCTTCACGCCGCTGACGGCGTAGACCGCGCGGATCTGCAGGTGGTCTTGCAGGTTCGCGCCGACACCAGGCAATGCATGGGTAACGGCGATGCCGAGCCGGTTCAGCAATGCCGGGTCGCCGATGCCGGAGAGCTGCAGGATTTGCGGCGTGCCGATCGCCCCAGCTGCGAGGATCACCTCGCCACCGGGCGCGACGCGCGCTTCGACAGGCGCCGCGCCGTCGACCGGCAGCGCCTGCACGCCGACAGCGGTCAGCACGCCGTCGCGCGTTTCGGTCAGCACACGGCCGATCTGCGCGCCGGTCCAGACCTGCAGGTTCTGGCGCTTGCGTTGCGCCGGCCGCAAGAACGCCTTGGTCGCGTTCCAGCGGATGCCGGCTTTCTGGTTGACGTGAAAGTAGCCCACGCCCTCGTTGTCACCGCGGTTGAAATCTTCGGTGTGCGGGATCCCGGCTTGCTGCGCCGCAACGGCGAAGGCGTCGAGCACGTCCCAGCGCACGCGCTGCTTTTCGACGCGCCATTCGCCACCGGGGCGAACGCCGGTCGGGTCGAAGCCGGGCGAGGCGTGCATTGCGTCGGCGCCCTTGTAGAAATCCTCGTGCTTCATGAAGTGCGGCAGGCACTTGTTCCAGCTCCAGCCGGGGTTGGCGCCGAAGCCGTCGCCAGCGCCCCAGCCGTCGTAGTCGCGCGCCTGACCGCGCATGTAAATCATGCCGTTGATGCTGCTGCAACCGCCCAGCACTTTGCCGCGCGGATAGCGCAGGCTCCGGCCATTGAGGCCGGGTTCGGCATCGGTCGAGTACAGCCAGTCGGTGCGCGGGTTGCCGATGCAATACAGGTAGCCGACCGGGATGTGCACCCACAGGTAGTCGTCGTTGCCGCCGGCCTCGATCAGCAGCACGAGCTTGGTCGGGTCGGCGCTCAGCCGGTTGGCGAGCAGGCAGCCGGCGGTGCCGCCGCCGCAAACGATGTAGTCGTACCGGACTTCGCTCATGTTCTCAATGGGTCGTGCCAGCGAGCGCCGGAAAAAGTTTGACGAGCCCGTCGGACATGACCTCGACCGCGAGGGCCGCGAGCAGCAAGCCCATCAAGCGCGTCATCACGTTGATGCCGGTCTTGCCGATCGCGCTGGCGACCCGGTCGGACAAACTGAACGCGACCCAGACGACCAGCCCGATGATCACGCCGTAGACCACCAGCACGCCGAGCTCCCACCAGTGGCGTGTCTTGTCGGCGTAAATGATCATGGTCGAGATCGTGGCCGGGCCGGTGAGAAGCGGAATGGTCAGCGGCACGATCGCGATGCTGGCGCCGCTGTCGGCCTTGTCGCCGCCATCGTCGAGGTCTTCGGCGCGGCTTTCGGCGGGTTGCGCGTTGAGCATCTGGATCGCCGACATCATCAGCAGCAAGCCGCCGCCGACCTGAAACGACGCGAGCGAAATGCCGAAAGCCTCGATGATCTTGAGCCCGGCAAGCGCGCTCACCGCGATCACGACGAAAGCCCCTATCGCAGCGACGCGCGCGGTTTTTTGGCGCTGCTTGCGCGTGAAGCCGTGCGTGAAGTGAATAAAGAACGGGATCACGCCGACGGGGTTCACGATGGCCACCAACGCGATCAGGGGCTTGTAAATCTCCATGCGGGATTGTGGCCTGTCACTGTGCCGCCGCCGCCGCGATCTGGCGCAGGTAGCGCAGGCCGGGCACCGCGCGCGGGCCGTACCAGCTGAGCATTTCGCCGTCGACGAGCCGGGTCGTCGCGTTCGGGCAGAGGCGGCGCGCTTCGCCGAGGTGCGCGGTGGTGAATCGGTAGGGCTCGGAGCTGAGCAGCACCTGCTGAACCTCAGTGAGCCAGGGTTCGTCGCCTTGCAGCACGGGGTAGCGCGCGGGCCCCGAATCGCCGCCGCACACCGCGGGCAGCGTGTGCCAGTTGATGCGCGCGAGCATGCGGGCAATGTAGGTGTCGCGCGCGACGGTCATCCACGGGTCGCGCCAGATCAGGTAGAGCACGCGTTGCGGCGGAAGTGCATCGGGTTGCGTCAGGTCGAGCGCGTGCTGCAGCGCGTGCGTGAGCGCGTCGGCACATTCCTGCACGCCCGGATGCGCGCCGAACAGGGCTCGCATCTGCGCGACGAGCGCGAGGTTGTCTTGCGGCGCGCTCGGGTGCGTCACGACTATCTGCGGCGGGTTCGGCCAGGCGCACAACGCGTCGACCGTCTCGCGCCGGTTTTCGTCGATGTTGACAAGCACGTGCGTGGGCGCGAGGCGTTGCAGCTTGGCGAGGTTCACGTCTTTCGTGCCGCCGACCTTCGGCACCGCGCGCAGCGCATCGGCCGGGTGACTGCAAAAGCCGGTGCGCGCGGTCAGCACGTCGCACAGGCCGAGCTCGACCACCAGCTCCGTCAGGCTCGGCACCAGGCTCGCGATTCGCAGTTTCATCGGTCACCTCCGACTAAAGGGCACTGCGGAGGTGCCTTATCAGGGTTGATACGGCCACGCCCGAAAACAACACTCATCTCGTTCGAATTGTGTGTGGTTTCCCGCAATTCATTTATATTCACAAATCTGTGTATGGAAGCAGCGCCTTCGCTTGAATGGTTCACGATGGGTAGAAGCTCCAAATGTTCAGGAAATGGAAAGGGGCTCTCCCATGGGCAACAAACTCTACGTCGGTAATCTCTCATACAACGTCCGTGACGAGGATCTGCAACAAGCGTTCGCGCAGTACGGCAGTGTCTCCAGCGCCAAGGTCATGATGGACCGTGATACTGGCCGCTCCAAGGGCTTCGGCTTCGTGGAAATGGGCTCGGACGCCGAGGCCCAAGCGGCCATCAACGGCATGAACGGTCAGGCCCTCGACGGCCGTGCAATCGTCGTCAACGAAGCCCGTCCACGCGAAGAGCGTCCAGGCGGCTTCGGCGGCGGTGGTGGCGGTGGTCGACCGAGCGGCGGCGGTGGTGGCTTCGGTGGCGGCGGTGGCCGCTCCGGTGGCGGTGGTGGCGGCTTCGGCGGCGGCGGTGGTGGCGGTTACGGCGGTGGTGGCGGCAGCCGCTCCGGCGGTGGCGGCGGCTACGGTGGTGGCGGCAGCGGCGGTGGCGGGGGCCGCTCGGGCGGCGGCGGCAGCAGTGGCGGTGGCCGCGGCGGCTACTAGATCCCGATGCGAAGCCGGCTTCTGCCGGCTCCCGAACGAAAAGCGGTGGCGCAGCAGTCCACCGCTTTTTTCATTGTGCGTACTAGCCCGTGCCGAGCCGGATTTGCCGGTCAACCCTTTTGACGCGGCTTGCGGCCTCGCCCCTTGGCGAGCCTGTCGTAAACCGCATTCGGCAGCGCCCGCATCAGTTTGGCGACCACGCCCATTTGCCACGGGATCACGCGGTAGCTGATGCCCACCGCAATCGTCTCGAAAGCCCGGTTTGCGAACGCCTCGACCGGCATCAGGAACGGCATGCCGTACGGGTTGCCGCGGGTCAGCGGTGTGTCGATGTAGCCTGGGGCGATCGTCACCACCTTGACGCCGCTTGGCCGCAACTCGACGCGCAGGCTCTCGCAGTGGCTGATGACGGCCGCTTTGCTGGCGCAGTAGGCGCCGTGGCCGGGCAAGCCGCGGATCCCCGAGACGCTGGCGATGCCGACGAACGTGCCGGTGCGTCGCGCCACCATGGCGGCGACGAACGGCTGGAACGTGGCCGCGGTGCCGAGGTTGTTGGTCTCGAAAATCGCGCGCATCACTTCGAGGTCGGCGTACTCGGCGGTGTCGACCCCGATGCTGATGCCCGCCGCGGCGATCACCACATCGGGCACGCCCTGTGCCGTGATGCACGCGTTGCCCGCACCGACGATGGCATCGACGTGGCGCACATCGGCCGCGTAGACCGCGAAGCGCGCCGCCTCGAAACCCTGCGCCAGCGCCCAAGCCTGCACCTCGCCCGTGCGCCGCGCAACCAGTGCGAGCCGGTAGCCGGCGCGGTAAAACCGCGCCGCGAGCGCCTGGCCGATGCCGCTCGAGGCGCCGGTGATGAACATCAGCGGCCCATTCATGGCTTGCTTTCGGACGGCGACGTCAGCACTGCGCGCACGTGGCCCTTCAGGTCGAGCACGCGGGCGAGGTTGTCGTAGGCCAGCGAGTCGGCGCGGATCTCGGTGCCGCCTTGCGTCACGACCACCGGCAAGTGCGACCGCACCCGCTCGCTGAATTGGAAGTAATGCAGGAACTCGCCGCGAAAGTCGATGGCCTGATCGCTCGTGCTCCCCGTCGCCACGGCCTCGCGCACCACGTGCGCACCGCCGCTCAACTGCACTTCACTGCCGTCGCGGTTCGACAGCGCGGTGCGTGCCGTCGCGAGGGTGACGCGGCCGTCGTCGCCGATCGCGCGGATGCGCGGGTTGTCGACCTCGAAGGTGTCGGTGTCGGGATAGTGCCGCATCAGATCGCCTTCGATCTGCACGCGCATGGCACCGCTGCTGCCGAAACGCTGCACCATGAATTGCGTCATTGTGTAGTCGGGTTCGTGGCGCAACGGCGCAGCGGCGCGGTCGCCCTCGAACAGCGGCGTGTTTTTCACGAGCCACCAAGTGCCGAGCGCGAGCACCGCCATCAGCAGCAACGGCAAGTAGGTCGAGACGGTGTCGATCGCACGCAGGTACCAGGGTGCGGGGTTTTGCCACGGCAGGCTCGGCGGCTCGGCCCGTGCCAGCGCGTTCAAGGCATCCGCCTCACGCGATGCCGTCCAGCGTAACGAGGTGCTCGCGCAGCGCGGTCGCGTAGCGGCCGGCGGCCATCAGCAGCAGATCGCAACATTCGCGCGCGGCGCCGTGGCCGCCGCTGGCAGCGGTGACATGGTGCGCGATCGCCTTCACTTCGAGGTGCGCATTCGCTGGCGCGCAGGCGAATGCGGCGCGCGTCAGCAGCGGCAAGTCGGGCCAGTCGTCGCCCATTGCGGCGAGCGTGTCCCAGCCGAAGCCGAGCCGCGGCATCAACGCGTTCGCGGCGACGAGCTTGTCGCTGGCGCCGTAGACGGCATGCGCGATGCCGAGATCGGCCACACGCCGGCGCACCGCGGGCGAATCACGGCCGGTGATCACGACCGGCACGATGCCGTGTGCGGCGAGCAGCTTGAGGCCGTGGCCGTCGAGCGTCGAGAACGCCTTGAATACTTCGCCATGCTCGCCGATGTAGATGCGGCCGTCGGTCAGCACGCCGTCGACATCGAAGATCACCCAGCGAATGCCTTGCGCCTGCAGCAGCAGCTCAGGCGGGTGGCGGAGAACCGGCTCCAGCATCAGATGACCTTGGCTCTCATCAGGTCGTTCGAGTTCAACGCCCCGGCCAGCAAGCCCCGCGCGTCGACAACCAGCACGCTGGTGATGCGGTGCAGCTCCATCAGGTCGGCCGCGTCGACCGCGAGTGCGTCGGCGGCGACCAGCCTCGGCGCCTTGTGCATGACATCGGAGGCGCGCAGAGCCCGCAGGTCGGCAGCGCGCTCGATGAGGCGGCGCAGGTCACCGTCGGTGAAGATGCCGAGCACGCGGCCGTCGGCTTCGGCGATGGCCGTGAAGCCCAGGCCCTTGCCCGTCATCTCGCGCAGCATCGCGGTGAACGACGCGTCGGGCAGCACGCGCGGCACGGCGGTGCCGCTGCGCATCAGGTCGCGCACGTGCATCAGCAGCTTGCGGCCGAGGTTGCCGCCGGGGTGGGAGCGCGCGAAGTCTTCTTCGCGAAAACCGCGCGCGTCGAGCAGCGCGACCGCGAGCGCGTCGCCGAGTGCCATCTGTGCGGTGGTGCTGGTGGTGGGCGCGAGGTTGAGCGGGCAGGCTTCTTGATCGACCGCGCTGCTGATGGCGATGTCGGCCGCGAGTGCGAGTGCGGATTCGGGCTTGCCGGTCATCGCGACGAGCGTGACGCCGAGCCGCTTGAGCGCCGGGATGATGGCGCTGAATTCGTCGCTCTCGCCAGAGTTCGAAATTGCGAGCACGACATCGCCGCTGGCCACCATGCCGAGGTCGCCGTGGCTGGCCTCACCGGCGTGCACGAACAAGGCCGGCGTGCCGGTCGACGCCAGCGTTGCCGCGATCTTGCGGCCGACGTGGCCGCTCTTGCCCATGCCCATCACGACGATGCGGCCACGGCATTCGAGCATCGCACGGCAGGTGCGTGTAAAGCCCTCGCCTTGGCGCGCCTTCAACGCGATCAACGCACGTGCCGCGATGTCGAAGGTTTTTCGTGCGAGCTCGAGCGCGCGCGCGGCGTCGAAGTCAGGGGTTGCGGGGTTGGCAGGCACAGTGCGGCGCGGGGGTGTCCAGTAGGATCGGCCGATTCTATGAGACCGCCCCGCCCGGCACACCTGTTGCTCACCGCATCTCGATGATCACCTCCACGCTCGGTCTGGTGCTGCTCTACCTCGTCGCCGCCGTGGCCGGCGTGGTGGTGTGTCGCTTGGCGAAGCTGCCCCCGATGCTGGGCTACCTCGCAGTCGGCGTGCTGATCGGGCCAAACGCGACCGCGCTCGCGAAAGACACCGCGCGCATCGCCTACCTCGCGGAGTTCGGCGTCGTGTTCCTGATGTTCGTGATCGGGCTCGAGTTCAACCTGCCCAAGCTCAAGAGCATGCGCAAGTTGGTGTTCGGGCTCGGGCTGTCGCAGGTCACGCTGACGATCCTGATGGCGGTCGCGGGCAACGCGGCGTTGGCCTGGTGCTTCGTCGCCGCAGGCCGCGAGTGGGGTTTGAACTGGCAGAGCGCGGTCGCACTCGGCGGCGCGCTGGCGATGAGCAGCACCGCGATCGTCGTCAAGCTGATGGCCGAGCGACTCGAACTCGAGAGCGAGCACGGCCGCCGCGTGATGGGCGTGCTGCTGTTCCAGGATTTGGCCGTGGTGCCACTGCTGGTGCTGATCCCGGCACTCGGTTCGAAGCCGGCCGAGCTGCTGCAGGCGCTCGCGGTCGCCAGCCTGAAAGCCGCTCTGCTGCTCACCGTGCTGCTCGTGGGCGGCCAGCGTGTGATGCGCTGGTGGCTCACGATCATCGCGCGGCTCAAGAGCGAAGAGCTGTTCATGCTCAACCTGTTGCTGGTGACGCTCGCGCTCGCGTACCTCACCGAGCACGCGGGCCTGTCGCTCGCGCTCGGCGCGTTCGTTGCCGGCATGCTGATCGCCGAAACCGAATACAAGCACCAGGTCGAAACCGACATACGGCCGTTCCACGACGTGCTCCTCGGCCTGTTCTTCATCACGATCGGCATGAAGCTCGACGCCGAGGCGGTGTGGGTGCGGTGGCCACTGGTGTTGGCGCTGACGTTCGCGCCGGTGCT
>JANLUW010000055.1:0-4059 GCA_031363645.1 Rhizobacter sp.
GACGACCGGCGCATGGGCCACGTCGCGGGCGTTCGAGCCGTCGACCGCGGGCACGTGCTGCAGCGCATCGAAGTACGTGCGCCAGGTGTCCGGCACGGAACCGGGGTTGTCGAGGTAGGCCTCGTACATCTCTTCGACATACGGCGCGTTGCCGCCGAACAGGTACGAGTTCGACCGGGATTCCTGCATCATTTCGCTCACCTTTCGCACCGGTTTCCGGGGCTGAGTGTGGGTTGGAAAAACCTTCCGCGACGCGGCTAGACCACTTTGCGGAGAAGCGACCCGCCTCGGCAAGATGCGCCGAGGGGACGGGAAGGAGCTGTGACATTCAAGCGGGCGACTCTACCACCGGGTTTTTGCGTATTTGTTGCAGGGCAGCGTTACACGCGTGCGTGTCTGGGCGATGTCAAAGCAGCGCGATGCACTGCAGGTCTTCACGCCAGAGCGATGCGCTGGCGGGCCGACTGATACTCGCGCTCGAGCCGTGCGATCAGCTCGGCCGCTGGCTGAACGCTCTTGATCGCGCCGATGCCCTGACCGCAGCCCCACACGTCCTTCCAGGCCTTCGCACCGGCGCCGCCGAAGTTCATCTTGCTCGGGTCACTCTCGGGCAGGTTGTCGGGGTCGAGGCCTGACGCTTTGATCGAGCCGCGCAGGTAGTTGCCGTGCACGCCAGTGAACAGGTTGCTGTAGACGATGTCGTCGCTCGTGCTGTCGACGATCATCTGTTTGTAGCCTTCGACGGCGCGCGCTTCTTCGGTCGCGACGAAGGCCGAGCCGATGTAGGCGAAGTCGGCCCCCATCGCCTGCGCCGCCAGCACCGCGCCGCCGCTGGCGATCGAGCCGCTGAGTGCGACCGGACCGTCGAACCACTCGCGAATCTCCTGGATCAATGCGAACGGGCTCTTCACGCCAGCATGGCCGCCCGCGCCGGCGGCGACCGCGACCAAGCCATCGGCGCCCTTCTCGATCGCCTTCTTCGCGAAAAAATTGTTGATGATGTCGTGCAACACGATGCCGCCCCAGGCGTGCACCGCGTCGTTCACGTCGGTGCGGGCGCCGAGCGAGGTGATGATGATGGGCACCTTGTACTTCGCGCACATCGCCATGTCGTGGTCGAGCCGGTCGTTGCGCTTGTGCACGATCTGGTTGATCGCGAACGGCGCGGCGAGCGCGGTCGGGTTGGCTTTGTTGTACGCGGCGAGCGTCTCGGTGATTTCGGCGAGCCAATCGTCGAGCAGCTCGGCGGGGCGGGCGTTGAGCGCCGGCATCGAACCGACAACGCCCGCCTTGCACTGCTCGATCACGAGCTTCGGGTTGCTGATGATGAACAGCGGCGCGCCGATGATGGGCATCGGCAAGTTGGCGAGGATTCCGGGCAATGGCATGTTGCTTGTTTCTTGTGATGACGGGGTAACGGGATGACGGAGTGGCGGCATGACGATCAGAACGATTCGAGTGCGAGCGCGGTAGCGCAGTCGCCGCCTTCGACGATCGAATCGCGCAGGCCGGGCACTTTGTTGAGCAGGTGCTCGGCATAGAAATGCGCGGTCGCGACCTTGGCCTTGAGGAAAGCGGCATCGCCTTCGCCCCCGCTTGCCAAATTCGCCAATTGATCTTCGGCAATGACGAGAGCGCGCGCCATTTGCCACCCGGCGACAACATTGCCAGCGAGCATCAGGTACGGCACCGAGCCCGCGAAGACCGCGTTCGGATGCGCCTTGGTGTTGCCCGCGACAAACTCTACAACTTGCTCGAACGCCACGCGCGCCGCCGTCAACCGCCTGAGCATCGACTTGGCCGCAGCGCTGTCGTGTTTCGCGAGTTCGCCCTCGGTCAGCGCAATCTGCGCAGCGATCGCCTTCGGCGTGCGGCCGCCGTCACGCACGGTTTTGCGGCCGACCAGATCGTTCGCTTGAATGGCCGTCGTGCCCTCGTAGATCGGCAGGATGCGCGAATCGCGCAGGTACTGCGCCGCGCCGGTCTCCTCGATGAAACCCATGCCGCCGTGCACCTGCAGGCCCAGGTTCGCGACCTCGACGCTCATCTCGGTGCTGTAGCCCTTGACAAGCGGCACCATGAATTCGTAGAACGCTTGGTTTTGTTTGCGCACATCGGCGTCCACGTGGTGGTGCGACGCATCGAACGCCGCGGCCGCGGTGATCGCCATCGCGCGGCAGCCTTCGGTGTAGGCGCGCATCGTCATCAGCATGCGGCGCACGTCGGGGTGGTGAATGATTGGGCCGCTGCCCGGCAACGAGCCATCGACCGGGCGCGATTGAACGCGCTCTTTGGCGAATGCCGCGGCCTTCTGGTACGCCCGTTCTGCAACCGCGATGCCCTGCACGCCGACCGCGTAACGCGCCGCATTCATCATGATGAACATGTACTCGAGGCCGCGGTTTTCTTCGCCGATGAGTTGGCCCACGGCGCCTGCGCCGTTCAGTCCTTCGCCGCCGTGGGCGCCGAACGCAAGCACTGCGGTCGGGCTGGCCTTGATGCCCAGCTTGTGCTCGATGCTGACACAGTGCACATCGTTGCGCGCGCCCAGCGAGGCATCGGCATTCACCATGAATTTCGGCACGATGAACAGGCTGATGCCCTTCACACCCTCGGGCGCACCGGCGACCCGCGCGAGCACGAGGTGAACGATGTTCGGCGCCATGTCGTGCTCGCCGTAGGTGATGTAGATCTTCGTGCCGAAAATTTTGAAGCAGCCGTCAGGCTGCGGCTCGGCGCGCGTGCGCACCATCGCGAGATCGGAGCCGGCTTGCGGCTCGGTCAGGTTCATCGTTCCGGTCCACTCGCCGGAGATCATCTTCGGCAGGTAGAGCGCCTGCTGCTCCGGCGTGCCGGCGGTGAGCAGCGCTTCGATCGCGCCATCGGTCAGCAGCGGGCACAGCGCGAAGCTGAGGTTCGCGCTGTTGAGCATCTCGATGCATGCGGCGCCGATGGTCTTCGGCAGGTTTTGGCCGCCGAATTCACCCGGGTGCTGCAGGCCTTGCCATCCGCCTTCGCCGAACTGGCGAAAGGCCTGTTTGAAGCCGGGCGTGGTCGTCACGACGCCGTCGCGCCAGGTCGAGGGGTTCTTGTCGCCTTCCCAATTCAGCGGCGCGACCACACCTTCGTTGAAATTCGCGCATTCTTCTAGCACAGCTTGCGCGGTTTCGAGGCCGGCTTCCTCAAAGCCCGGCAACTTCGCCACCTCGTCGAGGCCGGCGAGTTCCTTCATGCAAAACAGCATGTCTTTAATGGGGGCGCGGTAGGTCATGGTGTTGTCTCCGGATAAAGAAAAGGCGCATCAACTCGCGTTGCGCGCCCTGCGATTGTCGAGTGCGCGTGTCGTGTCGCGACTGTGCCCGATCAGCCGAGCGCCTTGACGAGTTCGGGCACAGCCACGAACAAGTCGGCTTCCAGCGCGTAGTCAGCCACGCTGAAGATCGGCGCTTCCGGGTCTTTGTTGATCGCCACGATCACCTTGCTGTCCTTCATGCCCGCGAGGTGCTGGATCGCGCCGCTGATGCCGGCGGCGATGTAGAGCTGCGGCGCGACGATCTTGCCGGTCTGGCCGACTTGCCAGTCGTTGGGCGCGTAGCCCGCGTCGACCGCGGCCCGGCTCGCGCCGAGTGCGGCGCCGAGCTTGTCGGCCAACGGCGTCAACACGTCGTTGAACTTTTCGCTGCTGCCCATGGCACGACCACCCGAGACGATGATCTTCGCGGCAGTCAGCTCCGGCCGATCGTTTTTCGCGATCTCGCTGCCGACGAAAGTGGACTTGCCCGAATCGGCAGTCGCGCTTAGCGTTTCGATCGCTGCGGAGCCACCGGTCGCGGCCGCAGGGTCGAAACCGGTCGTGCGCACCGTAATGACCTTGATCGCATCGAGACTCTGCACGGTGGCGATCGCGTTGCCTGCGTAGATCGGGCGCTCGAAGGTGTCGGGCGCATCGACCTTGGTGATGTCGGAAATCTGGCCGACGTCGAGCTTGGCGGCGACGCGCGGCGCGATGTTCTTGCCCGAGGCCGTCGCCGCGAAGAGGATGTGCGAGTAGCCCGGCGC
>JANLUW010000311.1:0-4860 GCA_031363645.1 Rhizobacter sp.
CTTATATCTTATATAAGACTAAAGATTCGACCCAATCAAATCAACAGGTTGCCGTCGTTTTTCACGATGCGGTGTCCGATTCTCAGCGCGTGAAAGAAATTGCGGCGGCGCACCATCAGGAAATTGCGCGATATGAAACACCGATCGCGGTTCGTGAAATACCGGGGCTCTTGAAACCAGTGAAGTGTGCCGGCCCGAATCACGAGCCTGCTCATGACCTCATTCGCATTCTTGTCGCAAGATAACTTTCTAAGTGCGCCCGCACCCTCTGCCGCCACGCCGTTCGCGGTCGCTGGCGTGGCTTGGGACGGTGCTGTCACGAACCGGCCCGGCGCGCGTTTCGGTCCGCGCGCGATCCGCGAGGCCAGCCACATGCTGTGCGATGCGACGCACCCGCTTTTCAATGTCTCGCCGCTCGGTCTGCTCGGCGATGCCGGCGACCTGCCGCTGCGGAACACCAGCCTCGCGGGCATGCGGTCGGCGATGCAACTGCTCGTGGTCGAGCTGATCCGCACTCACCACATCTGCTGGCTCGGCGGTGACCACTCGATCACGCTGGCGCTGCTGCGCGCCTACCGCGCCCGGCCAGACGACGATCAAGGGCGTCTTGCAAATGACCAGCTCGCGCGTATTTTTCACGCGGCCAGGTTGCCCCATGCTGGAGTGCTCAAGCAGCATATCGGTCTGACGGTCGATTTCATCGAGTTGGCTCAGCGCCGCGATGGGGTTGTCCTGCGCGATGTAGGTGATGGCAACAACTCCATCACTTGGTCTTGGCAATGCGCGCCTTCAGCTCGGCGCTCTGCCTGGCCATGTCAGCCTTGACGACTGCATGCGGCACCCATTGGGTGGCTGGGTCGTCGGCTTCCTTGATGCCTTCGGCCACCTGCTCCCGGAACCACTTGTCATGCGCGGCAGCCGCGTGCACCTGACGCATTCGTTCGGCCGAGTCGTCGCGGGTCTTGCCGTCGATCGGCACGGCGCTGTGGCCGGTCGCATCGAGCATGTCGAAGCGGGCGATGTGCAGCTCGCTCTTCACATATTCGATACACCTGTCCAAGCTGCGCTAGATGCGCGGCTTGTTCGTGCGCTGCGCGCCCAGCGGGGTCTCGGTCATGCCGACCTTGAGCATGATTGACCAGCCGCCAGGCTGACCGACGATGGACGCACCGCGGATCGCGGCGGCTCCGACCATGCGCTTGGCCATGGCCGTGTCGATGATGCGGGTGCTCATTTGCGTTTTCTCGGGAAGGTCGCTCGGAATCAGTAGAGATGTTTTGCAACAGACCTGGCGTTTTTGTTGGCCAGCGCAACCGCCGCCACGTTCGGGTTGCGGCGCTCCAGCAGTTTGTAGCCAACTGCTCTTGTCGGTCTTCTCTTGAGCGCGGAAGATGACTGGCCTCGCGCCGTGAATCAGTTGGACTGGTGCAGGAATAGCCGGGTTGCGCCAACATCGCGACCACCCGCACGACCGGGAGTTCCGGTGCGACTACACGCCCGCTGTCGCGGTTGCGTAGCCAGACCGGCTGCAGGAATTCAACGCCCGCCACGCCGCTGCACGATGCGCGCGAAACTCGTCCACGGCACGAACTCCATGTGCTGAGCGAACGAGGTCTTGCCGACGGAGGGGCGTACTCCCCAAGGCTGTCAAGCCTGGGAAACTACGCGATTCTGGGCGAACAAAGTTCAAGTCGGCACGAAACAAAATTGGTCATAACCCGCACCAATTTTTGATCTCGGACTTGGCATGAGTCAGTTAACCGGACAGCAATGATTGAACATACATGGTTGCCCTCTTCAGGGCGACCGTGAAGCGTCAGAGCGAGCGAGGCAAAATGGTCTGCCCTTCGTGGCGCCATCCGCCGCGACGGGAAACAGGGCGATCGAATGCGCAAGACTCAAATCACAGCCGTGGCGTGGTGGCTCGGGATGCTTGTCGCCTCGGCCTGCCACGCGGCGGTGTCGGGTGCCGACGTCGCGACCGCACCGGTCGAATGGGTCGACAACCTGCGGTCTATCACCGCCGCGGACTGGACGCGCGAACGCGCCGCCCATCTGCTCGAACGCGCCGGGTTCGGCGCGCTGCCGGCCGAGGTGCAGCACAGCCTGACGCTCGGTCCACGCGCTGCGGTCGCGGCTCTGGTCCGACCGCTGGGCCCAGACGATCCGGCGGTTCGTGGTTTCGAGCGCTCCGGCCTCCCCGATGCGGGCATCGATCCGTTCCCGGAAACTCGTCCACTCGCGACCGATACCGCGAAGGCGCGCGGCGCGGCGATCGGCGTCGAAGTGAAGCCCTCCGGCAACCGGCCGCTGCAGCCGGTGGTCGACAAGTTCTTCTTCTGGCTGCGCGCCAGCATGCTCGAATGCAACCGGATCGACTACTGGTGGGCGAATCGCATGCTGGTGACGCGCCGGCCGTTGGTCGAGAAGATGGCGCTGTTCTGGCACGGCCACTTCGCGACCCACGAGGACAAGGTGCGCGACTACCGCAAGATGCTCGGCCAGATCGAGCTGTTTCAGCGCCACGGGCTGGGCAGTTTCCGCGAGCTGATGATCGCGGTGGCGCAGGACCCGGCGATGCTCGCCTTCCTCGACGCGGGCGTGAACGTGAAGGGCGCGCCCAACGAGAACTTCGCGCGCGAGATTCTCGAGATGTTCACGATGGGTGTCGGCCACTACAGCGAGCGGGACATTCGCGAATCGGCACGCGCCTTCACCGGTTGGAACGCCCGTGGCACGCACTTCTTCGTCGATGCCGAACGGCATGACGACGGGCCCAAGAACATCTTCGGCCGCGAGCAGCCTTTCGACGGCGTGCAGGTGATCGACCTGATCCTCGCGCAGCCGGCGACCGCCGACTACATCGCCAGCCGCATCTACCGCTACTTCGTGCGCGAGGAGATCTCGCCGGAGATGCAGCGGCGCCTCGGCGCCGTGTTGCGCGACAACCGCTACGAGCTCGCGCCGCTGCTCGAGACGATCTTTCTGTCGCGCGACTTCTACAGCGCCGCATCGGTGGGGACGCGGATCAAGAGCCCGGTCGAATTGCTCGTCTCCACCTACCGCAAGCTCGGGTTGCGCGAGGTACCTGGCCTGCCCGATTTCAACGAAGTGTCGCGCTCACTCGGGCAGCAGTTGCTGCATCCGCCCACTGTGGCCGGGTGGGCCTACGGCAGGGCCTGGATCACGCCGGGCCTGCTGATCGAGCGCGGCAACTTCGTGCGCGACGTGATGTTCCCGGATTTCATGGCCGTTTCGAACGATCGCTACCCGCTGATCGTGGTCGGAAGCGAGGTGCGCGCGGTGCACGAGCGCATCTCGCGCGGGCTCGATGTGACTGCCGCGACGATGCCGGAAAGCAATGCCGCGATGGGCGACGGCGCGGGGATGTCCGAAACGGCCCGCAAGCTCGATCGCGAGGAGGCTTTCAACACCCGCTACGGCAGTTACCGCGGCTGGCAGAGGGCGGTCGAGCTGATCAAGCCGATCCCGCGGACGTTCGCCCGCGTCGACCTCAGCGCGATCGTGCTGGCCGGTGCCGCGCGCAGCACCGGCGACGCGGTCGATCTGTTCGCGCAGCGCTTCTTTAGCGTGCCGGTCGGGAGCCAGGATCGCGCGGCATGGACCGCCTTCCTGACCGAGCAGCTCGGCACCGACCGCATCGAGCGGGCCCACACGTACATGGAAGACGGCCTGCGCATGACGCTACACCTAATGCTGAGCAGCCCGGACTACCAGCTTGATTGAGGCAAGACATGGCTTTCCATCATCACGCCCCCGATCCGATGCGCCGTGCGCTCCTTGCTGCCGGCTTGGCATGGCCGTTCACGGCGCCGCGCGCGGCCGCGGCTGCCGGTGACCGGATCAACGAGCGCATCCTAGTCGTGTTCGAGATGTCCGGCGGAAACGACGGCCTGAACACGGTCGTGCCGTACGCCGATGACATCTACTACCGGCTGCGGCCGCACATCGGCATCCGGCCGGAGCGCCTGCGCAGGATCGACGAGCATTTCGGCTTCAACCCCGGCATGTCGGGCTTCGAGCGCCTATACAAGGACGGCCGTCTCGCGATCGTGCACGGCTGCGGCTACGACCAGCCGAGCTTCTCGCATTTCGCGTCGATGGCGTTCTGGCACACCGCCGCGCCCAACAGTGGCGAGGAGACCGGCTGGGTCGGCCGCCTCGCCGACGCGCTGCACCCAGGCGCCGATCCCGGCTTCGTGGTCAACATCGCGGCGACGCAGTCGCTGGCGGTGCGCGCGCGCCGTCAAGTGCCGGTGGTCTTCGATGATCCCGAGCGCTTTGTGCGCCAGGCGCCATTCGAGGAGAAAGGGCTGATTGACCGCGACACCGCGTCCGCCGCCGATCTAAATGCGACGCGCCGCTACCTGCACCAGATCGCGCAAAGCGCGCGCGAGTCGTCTGCGCGGGTCCGCGACGCCTGCGCGCGCTACCGCACGCCGGTCGACTACGGCCTGGTCACGCTCGACCTGCCAAAGGTCGCTGCGCTGATCAATGCCGGCATGCCGACGCGGCTGTACTATGTCTCGTATCGCAACAACGCCTTCGACACCCATGTGCAGCAGGTCGACTCGCATCAGCGCATGTTGACGTACGTGTCCGATGCCGTCGCCGGTTTCCTTCGCGACATCGAACGCCTCGGCCGTGCAGACGACGTGGTGCTGATGGCCTTCTCGGAGTTTGGCCGGCGTGTGCCCGAGAACGCCAACCTCGGCACCGACCACGGTACCGCGGGCCCGATGTTCATCGCCGGCAAGCCGGTGCGCGGCGGCCAGTACGGCGAGCCGCCGAGTCTGTCCGGCCGCACCGCCGACGACAACCTCGTGCACACGACCGACT
>JANLUW010000114.1:0-10985 GCA_031363645.1 Rhizobacter sp.
CATTTCGTGGTGCTGCGGGTCATCGAGCCCGAGCCGCCGTCGATACGCGTCGAACAGGTCGAACTGGAGGCCGTGCATTCCGGGCAGGTGTATCTGCTGCAATGGCGCGAGCTGACCGACGCCAGCTTGTGGCGCCAAGGCAGGGTCTGACGCGAAGCCGTCCCGGGCGTCTGCTGTCTCGGTCCGCGGACCGGCGCTCTCGACCCAAAGTCGACACTCGATGTTCTCGTCTCGGCGCTGCGAAGCGGTCGCCGCCCATGCTCTGGCGGCCACACTGGGCGGCTCCGAGTGCACCGTGTCCCGAGCGCGGCCACCTCTTGCCGCAAAGCCTCGGTTCGAGGGCTACGGACAACCGCGAAGCGTCCTCCCCTCGAACCGGGGGGAGCGTTGTGGGGAGCGCGGGCGATACTGCATGACACTTGAACGAGGTCATCCCGTGAACTCAATCACTCGCGCCGCCATTTGTCTTGTGCTGTCGTCGCTGGCGTGCGGCGTTCACGCCGCCGAATTCAATATCCGCGCGACCCTCGACAACGGCGACTACGTCGCCGGCAGCCTCATAGTCGACCCTGTTAGCGGGACCGTGGTGGGTGAGAACGCCACGCTGTACCGCAACGGTACCGCGTTGTCGACGTTCGGCGTGCCAAACAGTCAGGGACCGTTCTCGGTGCCTGGCCTGGAGCCCTCTTATCTGTTCCCCAGCCAGGGCACGAACAACTTCCTGTTCGTTGGCGCAGTTCCCGGCACATCGCTCGTCGGCTACGCCGGCAGCGAGCTTTGCTCGACGAGCAGCAGCGTCCACTGCGCCACGAGCGACCTGTTCTCGAGCGGCCTCTTCTTGGCCAACGTGACGCAGGGGATCGCCGCCCGCACGAGCGACGACGTCGTAACGTTTGCGCTCACGGCATCGTTCGAAAACGGCACCCATGTGTCTGGTTCCGTGACCATCGACACCACGGTCGGATACGTCTTGGACCAGCATGCGTTTCTGTACGCAGGCGCGACATTGCTTTCAGAATTCAGCAACCCCAGCGGCCAGAGCGTTTTCGCACCGGGCGGCTTGAACCCCTCTTATCTTCTGCAGAGTTTGGGCACCGGCGGCTACCTGCTCAACGTCGCCGTGCCGGTGACGTCGGTCGTCGGCTACGGCGGAGGTTTGCTATGCGCCGTCGACACCGGGCAGGGCTGCTCCTTCAGCAATGTCTTTCTCGGCAACGTCGCGTCGAACGCGCTGACCGGAAGCTTGACCATTGCCGCCATCCCGGAGCCGTCGACGTTTGCGCTCCTGCTCGCCGGTCTGACGGCGATCTGCTGGCGCCGCAGCCGCGGCCTGGGCGAGAGCTGAACAAACGGCGGCGAAGGCCGCCTTTCCGACAGCGCCGCCTGCCACCGTTCCGAAGCTGCCATCCGTGGGCGTTCGGATTTGGCCGACTGCGGTCTAACGACGAACCTCGGCTTCCGACCCTCAGCTGCCGATGAGCAAGACGGCATGAGCGTCGGTGATGCAGCGATGCGGCCGGTCACCGCAGAGCCGTTTCGGAAAACCAGAGTCAAAAGATCGGGAGCCGGTCAGCAGCCGGTCGTGTAAGCCGGCAATCGACCCATCGGCGACATTCAGTGCCCCGCATGGGCAGACGAAAAGCGGTCGATTGCGCGACGCCTCCATCGAGTCGTTGCGAGGCAGTCGAGCACCATCAACTACCGGCGGTCGCCGCCGAGATCGGCGCCACGTACGCAATGGGGAGAACTTGGCCATCGATCTGCCAGCGCAGTGATAGGCCCGCAGTGTTACCGCTGTTAACGCCGCGCTGGCGCATGAAGGACTTCTCCAGCCGGTCCATCGCAATCGCTCTTTTAAACCTCTGTAGTGGATGTCAGCAGGGCCGGCTCGCTGCCGCGCCGTGCGACCAGATCGATCTCGATGCGTGCACCCTTGGCCAGCCTGGTCACACCGACGCAAGTTCTGGCGGGTCGCCGCCCTGGCGCGAAGTTTGAGGCGTAGACGGCGTTCATCGTCGCGTAGTCCTCGTCGAAGTGGGTCAGGTAGATGCGCACGGACACCGCGTGCTCTAGGCCCAGCCCACAGCCGGCCAGCACGGTCTGCAGGTTTTTCAGCACCTGGCGTGTTTGTGCCTCGATGCCTTCAGGGTAGGTTGAATCCACCGCGGTGCCGACAAAGGGCATCTGCCCCGTCACGAACAGCCAGCCGTCGGCCTCTACCGCGTGGCTGAAAGGCGCGACCGGGTCCGGCGCGCCGACGATCATGTGGAAAACGGGCGACATCACGGGACCTCGGATTGGGTGGAGACGGCTGGGGGGTTACGTGTGGCACGTGTCTTGCTCGTTTCAGCCCGGCAACCCGGAAGCGGTCCATGGACACGGAACAGTTTACGACCGACGCCTATCCGGCTCGGCAACGGCCGCGCGCTTGGTGCGACGCGCTGCAGTTGCACAGCCTGCGGCCTGAAATGTCGCCCGCGGCCGAGGCGCTGTATGGAACTGTGACCGCCGGTCGCACAACGCGCGGCGTGGGTCTGGCGCGCATCACATCGTCGCCGCAAGTCATCCAGCGCTTGGGCAACGAGTCCGATGCGATCTGGCTGGCGTTGCACCTGAGCGGCGAAGCCAGCCTGCGCGACGGCCAGCAGACGATTGCGCTGGCGCCGGGCGATATCGTCGTCGGGCCGGCACAGGCGCAAGTGGGCCTCAACTTCCGCACGCACTTCCGGCAGTTCATGGTGTCGATGCCGCGCGCCAGCTTCAAGGCCCGACTGCCGGATGGACATGCCATTGCGCTGCGCCACTTCAGCGGTCACGTCGGCCTGGGCCGGCTGTTGGCCGGCACACTGACAGCACTGGCCGATGCGTTCGACACGCTGAGCGACGACGACATCGCGCCGGTCGAGTCGGCACTGTCCGAGTTCATCGCCACCGGTCTGGCTGTACACCACAACCCGAGCACGACTCCCATCGGCAGCAGCCAGGCGGCGACGGTTCGCCGGCTGTGCCAATACGTCGATGCGAACCTTAGCGACTCGGCGCTGACGGTGACTGCCGTCGCAGCGCACGGGCACATTTCCGAGCGCCTGGTGCAAAAGCTCTTCGAAGGCCTCGGGCAAACCTTTACCGCCTACCTTCGACAAAGCCGCCTCGAACGCTGTCGCGCCGATCTCGCGAACCGCCAGTACGGCCACCTTTCGATCTCGGACATCTGCTTTCGTTGGGGGTTCAATGATCCGGCGCATTTCAGCCACTGCTTTCGCGACCGCTATGCGATGTCGCCACGGCAGTACCGGCAGCAAGCGAACGAAGCGAGCCAACAATCTCTGCGCAAGCGCATCCAGCGCGGCTGGCCCTCGGGCTACTTCGAGCCCCCGGCGACCGACCCGGTCGCCTCGAGGGTCAACATTGGCGCAGTCGCGGCGAAGGGTGGCACCCCGGCGATCGTGGCAACCGAAGCGCTGGTCCATGCGAGCGACATCGGCCTTGGCGCCGGCCGCCACCACCACCTGCCGGCTACCGCGCAGACCGTGCACTGGGGCTACTTCAGCCGCGAGATCCCGCCTGTGCTGCACATCGATTCCGGCGACATCGTCACCATCGAGACGCTGACTCAGCATGGTTACGACGACCACGAGCGGATGATCAAGGGAGATTCGGGGGCCGAAAGCGTCTTCCACTGGACGCCGGATCGCAAGGCCGTGGACCGGCGCGGCGCGGGCCCCACCGATGCGTCGATCTACGGTCGCGGGAGTGGCGAGGGTTTCGGCGTGCACATTTGCACCGGCCCGATCTTCGTACAGGACGCGCAGCCCGGCGACGTGCTGGAAGTGCGCATCCTCGACCTCGCCCCCCGCCTCGCGGCGAGCGCCAAATACGAAGGACGAGCCTTCGGCAGTAACGCCGCCGCCTGGTGGGGCTTCCACTACGACGACCTGATCGAAGAGCCAAAGCAGCGCGAGGTGGTGACGATCTACGAGGTGGATTGCAGCCACGACCAAGCCTGTGCGCACGCGGTCTACAACTTCCGCTGGACGCCGCAGCGCGATCCAAACGGTGTTCTGCACCCGACCATCGACTATCCAGGCATCCCGATCGACCGCGCCTCGATCGTCGAGAACCACGGCGTGCTGCAGGGCGTGAGCATCCCGGTGCGCCCGCACTTCGGCGTGATCGCGGTGGCGCCGGCCGAGACGGGTCTGGTCGACTCGGTGCCACCGTCCTGCTTCGGCGGCAACCTGGACAACTGGCGCATTGCAAAAGGCGCGACCCTCTACCTGAGGGTCGGGGTCGACGGCGCCTTGCTGTCGGTGGGCGACCCGCACGCTTCGCAAGGCGACAGCGAGTTGTGCGGCACGGCGATCGAATGTTCGTTGACGGGCGTCTTCCAGATCGTGCTGCACAAGGCCGCCGACCTGCGCGACCAGCCTTTCGCCGAGATCAACTACCCGTTGGTCGAGACCGCCGACGAGTGGGTCATCCACGGCTTCAGCCACCCCGACTACCTGAAGGAATTCGGCGACAAGGCGCGCAGCGCGGTCTACGAGAAATCCTCGCTCGACACTGCCATGCGCGACGCTTTCCGCAAGACCCGTCGCTTCCTGATGACGGCGATGGGCCTCACCGAGGACGAGGCGATCTCGCTGATATCGGTGGCCGTCGACTTCGGTGTGACCCAGGTGGTGGACGGCAATTGGGGAGTGCATGCGGTGATTCGCAAATCGATGTTCGCGGGTCGTCAGCGGCCAACAGTCTCGGAAGCGGTCAACGGTCCGTGAAGATGCTCTTGCGAATCGAGCCGTGGATCCCCCAGTTGGCATCCACCACTTGGGTCACGCCGAAGTCCGCCCCGACCGATAACAAGGCGATGGCCTCGTCTTCGCTAAGGTGGTGCACCGTCATCAGGAAGCGGCGCAGCTTGCGGAAAGCGTCGCGCATGGCCGGGTCCAGAGACGAGTGTCCGGCCACCAGGGTTTGCGCGTCGGGGCCGAGCGCGGCCAAGTAGTTGGGATAGGTGAAACCATACACCGACCACAGCTCGTCGGTTTCCAGCAGCGGGTGGTCCAGACCTTCGAGAATCGTGCCGCCCAGCTCCGACTTTTTGTGCAGGACGAACTCGAAGTCGCCGGTCAGCGAAGTCTCGATCGCGGTGCCGCCGATTTCGCTGTCGCCTTGCGCTGCATGCGGGTCGCCCACCGAGAAGAAGGCGCCCGCCACCGCTACCGGGTAATACATGCGTGCGCCCTTGCCGATGCGCCAGTCGTCGATATTGCCGCCGGTGTAGCTGGGTGGAATGGAACTGACGAAGTCGGACTCCGACGGCGCCAGACCCATCGTGCCGAAGTGCAGTCGGGCCGCCACCTTGACGTTGCGCAGAATGCCCTCGCGCTTCTTCACCAACGTGTGGTCGACGCGCACGCCGGGATAGTCAATGTTCGTGTGGACCACGCCGTCTGGGTCGGTCTGCGGCGTCCAGACGTAGTTGTAGACGGCCTTGGCGAAAGGCTCGCCCGAGGTGTCGAGTTCGAAGATGGTCACCACCTCGCGCGGCTTGGGCTCTTCGATCAGGTCGCGGTAATGAAAGCCCCAGGACGCGGCCACGTTCGAGCCGAAACAGCGGCCCGCGTAGCAGTGGTTGCAACTCGGCCGGGGGCGTACGTCCAGGATGCGCACCTCCAGCACGTCGCCGGGCTTGGCGCCTTCGATGACCACCGGCCCCGTCAGCAGGTGCACGCCCAATCCCTCTCCCTCGCCGAGCTTGAAGGGCCCCGTTACCTGGCCCGCGCCACGCCGCGATACGGCCTTGTGCTCGCGCGTCCAGGCGAATACCGACTCGGCGCCCAAGTCCCCTTCGATCATGCGTTCGTAATCGTCGTTGGCATGGTGGGTCAGGGTCTCGATGGTCACCCGGTCACCCGACTTGACGACGAGCGAGGGCGCGACCGCCTTGCTGAAATAGCCCCAGTGCATGGTCTGCGGGGAGACGCTCAGGGTGTGGTGCTTCATTCGTGGTCCTTGGCAATCGTTGGGGTGGAAGGCAGCACGTCGGCCGCCATCACGCTGAGGAAGCGGGCCAGTTCGGGGGCGCGCGGGCGTTGCAGCACTTCGAGCGCGGGCCCGCTTTCGACCACGCGGCCACCGCTGAGAAAGACCACGCGGTCGGCCACCTCGGCGGCAAAGCGCAACTGATGCGTGGAGATAATCATGGTTAGGCCGTCTTCGACTGCGAGCCGGCGGATCACGTCCAGCACTTCATTGACGAGTTCGGGGTCGAGCGCCGAGGTGGGCTCATCCAGCAACAGCACCGCAGGCCCCGGTGCCAAGGCGCGAGCGATGGCCACGCGCTGCTGCTGCCCACCGGACAGGTGGCGCGGCAGCGCGTCCACGCGCTGCGACAGGCCGACGCGATCGAGCAGTTCGAGGGCACGCATGTCGGCTTTGTCGGCCGACCAGCCGTGCACCCAGCGCAGCGGGCCGGCCACGTTCTCGCGTGCTGTCAGGTGAGCGAACAGGTTGAACTGCTGGAACAGCATGCCCACCCCAAGGCGGGCCCGCTCCTGGGCCAGATCGCTCGGGCTCATCAGCTGGCCATCGCCTCGGAAGCCCAGGCGCTGGCCGCCGACGTGGATTTGTCCGGCGTCCCAACTCTCGAGGTGGTTGATGCAGCGCAGCAGCGTGCTCTTGCCCGAGCCGCTGGGCCCCAGAAGCGCAACCACCTCGCCCGCTTGCACGGTCAGGCTCAGGTCTTTCAAGACGGCCTGCGGGCCATAGGCCTTGGACACGCCGCTGATGCGCAGGGCCACCGGCGCGTGCGCCAACTGGGCCGCGCGCGCCGCATGGTCGATGGCCGGCAGCGCTGGCGTCACCGGCATCACCGGCGCCGCCAGTGCAGCGGCCACTGCGCCCTCTGGCGCGGCCGCCAACGCCTGCGCGGCATCGTGCACGGGCGGAAGGTGGTCCGCCTGCGGCGCGGCTCGGCGCCACGGCAGCCAGCGCGCCAGGCCGCGCAACGCTGCTTGGCGGTCCAGATCGAAGCGCGCCTCCAGCGCCAACTGCGCCACGCCGATGGCGCCGGTCAACACCAGGTACCAGACGCCGGAGGCGAAGAAGACCGGGAAGAAGTCAAAGGTCGACGAAGCCAGCTGCGAGCTTCGCAAGGTCAGGTCCTGCACCGCAATCACCGACGCCAGTGACGAATTCTTCAGCGTGCTGACGGCCTCGTTGCCCATCGCCGGGATCATCGCGCGCAGGGCCTGCGGCGCGACGATGCGACGCATCAGCACCCGCGGGGTCATGCCCAGCGCCTGCCCGGCCAGCACCTGTCCGCGTTCGACACTGACCACCCCCGAGCGAAACATCTCGGCGATGAAAGTGGCCTCGTTGAAGGCAAGCGCCGCCCCTGCCGCCAGCATCCCCGGCAGCTTGATGCCGACCTGCGGCAGCGCGTTGTAGAAGAAGATCATCTGCAGCACCAGGGGCGTGCCGCGGAAGACCACCGCATAGCCGCGCGCCAACGCGGCCAGCGGCTTGAAGCGGCTCAACTGCATCGCCGCCAGGAGCAGTCCCACCATCACCCCGCCGGCGAGCCCGATGGCCGTGGCCGCCAGCGTGAAGACGATGCCCTGGATCAGGTAGGGCAGCGTCAGGTAGTGAAAGAACAGCTCCATGGCATGGGCCTACTTGGCCACCAGCAGACGCGGTGCCTCGAGGTTCTCGACCGGCATGCCGTGCTTCTTCAGCAGCGCGGTGTGGATGCCGTCCTTTTGCAGCAGGATCAGCGCGGCCATCACGGCATCTCTGAAGTCCGTCTTACCTTTGGGCACCGCGATGCCCACCGAATAGGGAATCGTCACGGCGATGGCCTTCTCCAGCTTGTCCGGGAAGGCCTTCACGGCGGCATCGACCGTGTTGACGTCGTTCACGTACGTGTCGGCGCGGCCGGCCAGGATGGCCTGGATGCAGTTCTGGTTGTTGTCGTAGAGCTGGATTTCGGGCTCGGGCTTGCCCATGGCCTTGCACTGCGGGGCGAGCGCCTGGATCAGCGGCACCTCGACATAGCCGGTGTTCTCGGCCGCCACCGTGCCGCACAGCGAGGTGTTGATGCCGGTGATCTTTTTCGGGTTGCCCTTGGCCACTAGCACACCGTCGAAGACTTTCGAGTAGGTGATGAAGTCGGCCGCCTTGGCGCGTTCTTCGGTGGCGTAGATGTCGGAGATGACGATGTCGGCCTGGCCGGCTTGCAGTGTGGTGAGCAGAGCCGCGAAGGTCACGGGCTTGTAGCTGAGCGTGAAGCCCAGGCAGGCGCCGATGGTCTCGCCCAGGTCGATGTCGAATCCGATGTACTTGCTCGGGTCCTTGGGGTCGATGGTCTCGTAGCCGGGCGTGTGCGGGTTGATTGCGTTGACCAGGGCCTTGCCTTTGAACTGCGGGTACTTGGCCTGCAGCGCCGCGCACTCGGCCGGGGCCTTGGAGGCCTCGGCTCGGGCCGACGTAGTGGCCACCGCGAGAGCCGACAGGCTCAGCGCGGCGATCGCCAGGCCGCGCAGGCGGGCTCGCGTCAAGGGCTGGGGCTGGACGCAGCGTCCGGCCGGGAAGGGGGTATGTTGCATGGTCCGAAGCTCCTGAGGAGGCGATACGCGCCGGCTGGCACCACGCCAACCTTGCTGCACCGCACCAACGCGAGCTTAGGATGTGGTCCGTCGACGCACTTGTGTGCAGGCGCACGACTGCTTGTGTTGGTCGCAAGTTTGCGACCGGGTTTCTTCTAACCAGACTTGTTCGGCGCCGTGCCAGCGCAAGGGCACACGGGCCGCCGCATCGGCCATCGCGCGGAGAGTAGGGAGGTTGCCAGCCGACCGCAACGCAGCCTCGGGGATGCTGGGCGGGGCGGCCGGCGCCACCCGTCGGTCTGCCTCACACCCCCAGGAAGCCGGCCAGCGTCGGGTGAGTCGTCAGCGCACGGCCGATCGACAGCAGCTGCTGGCCGCCCGACAGCTGCGCGCCCCTGGTGGCCCCAGCGTTCGACCATGCGGGGAAAGGTGGCCAGCACCCGCCGCGTGTGTGTCGGTCTTCGAACAGGCCGAGAACGCCATCCATGACTTTCTCGGACGGCGTCGGTGAAGGTCAAGTTCCAGGATAGATCGGTCTCTCGCCGAGAAAGCCGCCACAGACGCCTTTGGGTGGCGAATGCGTCGGTCGAGACGGTGACAGGGCGGTCAATGGCGCAACTCACGCCGCGTCGAAGAAGCCTTACGACCGCACCGCCTCTCATTGCTGTCGGTCGAACCAGCGAGTCAAGCAAGGCTGAAGGACAGCTTGTTGACAGTCAGCGTGAGTTCGCTCGCCGGAGGCTACCGACAGCAACCGCTGCAAACGCGCCTCCCTTGTCAAACGCTCAAATTCCCAAAGGCTTTGCGGACCCGACAGGCAAGGCTCCAACGTCCGGCTAATCTGAACACCGGGTCAGTCGACGACCTCCTCTTCGCCGATTTCCACATCCCTCGACAAGGTTGGCGCGACGTACGTACCGTACGCGGACTTCCAGTCCTTCCGGACCGCGGACCGTGCCGTGCTCAGCGCGATTTCCCCACTGCACACCATCATCTGAAGCTTGCGCTCGAGGCGGTCCTTAAACCTTGCACCAAGACCTCCGGGCCGAAAGCCGGCGCGCCGATTCCGCAGACCCGACCCACCGGCCAGAAGCGCAGCCTCGAGCGCGGCGAGTCCACGCGCAAGAAGAGCTCCGGCAAGCGCGCCCACAAAGGGGGTTGATCTCAGCCGCCGAAGGCAAACCCCCGCCCCGGCGCCGCCGCGAACAAGGCCTGCGTGTAGGCGTGCTGCGGCGCGCTGAAAACGCGATGGGCCGGGCCGGATTCGACGACACGCCCCTTAGACATTACCGCGAGCTGGTCGCAGACCTGGCTGGCGACCCGCAGGTCATGGGTGATGAAAAGCATCGCCAGGTTGAGCCGGGCGCGGATTTCCTCGAACAGCTCGAGCACCTGGGCCTGCACCGAGACATCAAGCGCCGAGACGGCCTCGTCGGCGACCAGAAGTTCGGGCTCCATCATCAGCGCGCGCGCAATGCAGATGCGCTGCCGCTGGCCGCCGGAAAACTGGTGCGGGTAGCGCGCCATGGCGCTGTCGTCCATGCGCACCAGGGCGAGCAGACTGCGCGCGCGCTGTAGCGCCGCTGCCATCGACAGGCCGTAGTTGACGGGCCCCTCGACCAGCGCCTGCGCGACGGTGCGCCGCGGGTTGAGCGAGCGATACGGATCCTGGAAGACGATCTGCACGCGCTTGCGCAACGGGCGCAGCGCCGACGCCCCCATCATCGCGATGTCGATCGCCGACGTGCCCGCGTCCTGCCCGTCGCGGTCGCCGCCGAGCAGCACCTGCCCGGCGCTCGGGTCGATCAGGCGCACGATACAGCGCGCGACGGTGCTCTTGCCGGAGCCAGATTCGCCGACGATGCCGAGGGTCTGGCCGCGGCGTATCTCGAGGTCGATTTCCTGCGCGGCATGGACGGTGCGGTCGGCGCCGAACCAGCGCTTGTCGACGTAGGTCTTGTCCAGACCGATCACCCGCAGCACCAGCGGCGCGCCCGGATCGCTCGGCCGCTTGCGCAAGTGCAGCGTAGGCACCGCGCGCATCAGCATGCGCGTGTAATCGTGCTGTGGGCGCTGCAGCACGTCGGCCTTCGGGCCGATCTCCACCAGATCGCCGAGGCGCAGCACGGCGACGCGATGCGCCACTTCGGCGACGACGCCGAAATCGTGGGTGATGAAGAGCACACCGGCGCCGTGGCGCGTCTGCAGGTCGAGCACCAACTTGAGGATCTGTGCCTGGGTCGTGACGTCGAGCGCCGTGGTCGGCTCGTCGGCGATCAGCAGCACCGGGTCGAGCACCAGCGCCATCGCGATCATGATGCGCTGGCGCTGGCCGCCCGACAGCTGGTGCGGGTAGCTGGCGACCATGCGCTCGGG
>JANLUW010000315.1:0-2277 GCA_031363645.1 Rhizobacter sp.
TCGGGCACCTTGTTGAGCATGCGCATCGCACCGTCGTTTCGAGTTGCGGTCATGTCAAGCCACCGCTCGCCCCAATACCTGCGCCAACCTGCGGCCACGCACACTACCAACTTGCCTCGGCTGCTCGGTGTGGACAACAACCCCGGTATCGCAGTCGAAGCGGTGAGCCCCGCATGAACGACGCAGCGCAAGGCGGCGACCCGAAGGCCGACCTCGACCCGCTCCGCGCCTGCCGATGAACACGCTGCAGACGGTTCCGTTGGCTGTTCTGATCGGACTGCTCTTCAACGCCAATCCCTCTTGCGGCAGCGGAACGCTGCTCTGGGTCAGCACGCAGCCTGCACCGTCGAAGATGGCGGCCCTTGCCCTGACGCGCATCGCGGTGCTGGCGGCCGTCGGCGCAGTGGCAGGCCTGTTCGGCGCTGCGCTTCGACGCCCCTGGGGGCTGCTTCTTATCGTGGTCGGGATTCACCTGCCGTACACGACTCTGCATCAATCTCGCATGCCAGATGGCGCATGCGAAATGCCGCGCAATTCGTCTGCGCTGCCGGGGCTGCTCGCGCTGGTGCCGCCGCCGAGCGGGTACATCGGGCTGGCGGTCTTCTACGGTGGCTTTCAGGCACCCTCGGCCGCCGAGGGTGCGTGGACGCTGGCTTTCATCGGCGTGGGGCTCACCCTGCCGGTCTGGTTGGCGATCTGGCGGCCGACCTGGGCGGCGAAGTGGCGGCGCCACCAGGCCAGCAGCCCGCGCTGGCACCGCTGGCAGCTTGCTTTTCAGTTGATGGGTGCGACCCTGCTGATCGTCGTCGGGTTGGCCTTCGTGTTCGTGAAGGAGTTTCACCGCCCGCTGCTGGAGCTCGTCCGCTGAGCGCCTCAGACCGACCGAGGATCGATCACGACCTCGCCGCCTCCGAGGCGGCGCGGCCTCGATTCCGATTCAGGGCGTCAAACTTTTGCAGACTCGACGCAGCCGCGCCTCGGCGTCCTGCGCAACTGCCACGACTTCGGGCTTGTCCACCATCTGCATCATCACGAGCGGGTCGACAAAGGCTACCGTGACGCGGCTGTCGGCTTCCTGGCGAACGACCACATTGCACGGCAGCAGCAAACCGATGTCGGGCTCGACCTGCAGGGCTTTGTGGGCGAGCGCGGGGTTGCACGCGCCAAGGATGCGGTAGGGAGGCATCCGGACGTCGAGTTTCTCGCGCATCGCCTTCTCGACATCGATGTCGCTCAAGACGCCGAAGCCTTCGGTTTTGAGCGCAGCAATGACATGCGCCACGGCTTCGTCGAAGGGGAGTTGAAGGGTCGCGTTGAATCCGTACATTGGGTTCTCCTGATGTGTTGAAAATCCGGCAGCCTGTTGTTGCCGACGGTGTCGACCTCACCTTTCGGCAAGTCGAAGATGCCGATTCGACCTGGGGGCGAAAGCTTTGCCGTCACGGACCGATACGTGGGTCACTTCGAACATCGGCAAGGCCTGCGTGTGGCGCGGATCGAGACGGCGCCTTCAGTCGGCGCGGCCTTGACCGAACCGCCAACGGACTCACACACCGTATCGAGCCACCATTCTGATGCCCAGATCAACGCCCTGCGAACTTCAGGGCCGCAGGTAGACGTAGCCCTCCCTGGCCTGCAGCCTTGCCACTTCGGCAACGCCGGAAGGCACCACGGAGGCTTCCAATACGACCCTGTCTTTGGCGATGCCGCGCGTGACGAGCGTGTTGTTGCACACGCGGAATTGGACCCCCCGGTTCGCGAGTTCGCCGATCGGACCGACATAGGACTGGCCTTTCGCATCCTTGGCGTCATCGAGCAGAAATTCGATCCCGGAACCGTGAGTGACGACGACGATCTCCGCGGTCGGATCGGCCTCCAGGTGGTTGCGGATATTGCTCATCGCGCGCGTCGCCTGGGCCAGGCCTTCGGACAGGTGGTAGACCACCTTGACCGGGCCATCGGCCGCACAGACCGCCCCGAACAACGTGAGTCCGAGGACGAGTATCAGGGTGCGGATGACTTTCACGACATCTCCTTGGTTGACGTCTGGCGCTACGGTTTCGCGGGCTTCTTGATGGCGCTCAACGACTCACGCTCGACATTCAGATAGGCCTGATACGCGTTGCGCCGGTTCGCAGCGTCGAACGCGGGCAGCTGTGAGAAGCGAGACCAGTCGATCCGGCGGTAGGCCGAGTCGAAGTCCAGGCCGTCATCGAACGCTGTGGAGATCTGGTCTCTGAGGTAGGCCAGGTAGTCACGGGTCAGTGCCAAATCGGC
>JANLUW010000120.1:0-3663 GCA_031363645.1 Rhizobacter sp.
GTGCAGGTGCTGACCGTGCCGGTCGTGTTCGATGCCCACCGCATCGAAGCCGCACCGCGCGCGCAGGCGCTCGTCGTGCGCGCTCCCCCCGACCCGCTGTTTCTGGCCACGCTCAGACTCCGCGTTTGACCGCTCCACCGACCGACCGGCGCTGGTGCGGCCTGCCCGCTCGCCAGCTCACCCCTGTTCGCTCGCGGAGTTCGCATGCCCATCCAAATTTTTCGCGCGGTCGCGTTTGCTGTTGCAAAAGCCGTTGCCCAAGCCGCTGCCCTTTTGCCGATCGCTGCGACATGCTGGCCGCTCCCGGCATCGGCCGCACCGCTCTCGCTCGACACCGCGCTCGAGCTCGCTGTCGCACGCTCTGAAGCGACACGCTCGGCGCGCGCCGGCCTGAGCAGCGCCGCCGAATCGGCGCGCGCTGCCGGCCAGTTGCCCGACCCGACGCTGCGTGCCGGCATCGAGAACCTGCCGGTGACCGGCGCCGACCGCCTGCACACGGCACGCGATTCGATGACGATGAAGCGCCTCGGCATCGCGCAGGAATGGCTCTCGGCCGACAAGCGCGCGGCGCGCCAGTCGGCCGCCGACGCGATCGTCGGCCGCGAGACCAATGCCGTGCGCACTGCGACCGCACAAACGCGTTTGCAGACGGCACTCGCCTACCTCGATGCCTGGTATGCCGGCGAGACCCTCGCGCTGACGACGCTTGCAACCCACCACGCTCATGAGGAGCTCGAAGCCGCACGCGCACGCCTCTCGTCGTCGAGCGGCAACAGCGCCGAGGTGCTGGCCATGACCGGCGCGCTCGGCTCGGCCGAAGACGCATCGGCCGAGGCGCTGCAACAGCAGTCGAGCGCGACGCTCGCGCTGCAGCGTTGGGTCGGCGTTGCGCCCGAGGCGCTGACGCCGGTGGCGGTGGCCACGGTGCCGACCGAGCCGGCGTTCGTCGAGGCGCACCCGGCCGTGCTGGCGCTGCAGCGTGACCTGCAGGTCGCGCGCCAAGCCGCGGCGTCGACGGCGAGCGAGCGCCGGCCGAACTGGACCTGGGAGGTGTCGTACGGCCAGCGCACCGGCTATGCCGACATGGTCTCGCTGGGCGTCAGCATCCCGCTGCCGATCGCGCCCGAGCAGCGACAAGACCGCGACACCGCGTCGAAACTCGCACTCGCCGACAAGGCCGAAGCCGACCTCGCCGAAGCGACGCGCGCGGCCACCACCGAGTACCGAACCATTGCAAGCGAGGCGCAGCGGCTGCGTGAGCGCATCGATCGTTACCGCACCGGCGTGGTCGTGCCCGCGGCCCAACGAACCGCTGTGGCCACCGCCGCGTACCGCTCGAATCAATTCCCGCTGACGACGCTGTTCGAGGCCCGGCATGCCGAGGTCGAAGTGCAGCGCAGGCTGCTCGCGCTGCAACGCGAACTTGCGAGAACGCAGGCGCAGCTGGCGTTCAAACCGATCGATCAAGGAGTGTCGCGATGAACCGCATTCAGTTCACCGCCAGCCTCGTCGCAGCTGCCGGGGTCATTGCCGGCGGCAGCTTTTACCTCGGGCGCCATGGCCACTCCGACGACATGAAAACAACGTCGAGCATCAGCAGCAACCCGCCGACCGCCGCCGAGAAGAAAGTGCTGTACTGGCACGACCCGATGGTGCCGGGCCAGCGCTTCGACAAACCCGGCAAGTCGCCGTTCATGGACATGCAACTCGTGCCGGTCTATGTCGAGGCCGACGCTGGTGCCGCCACCCTCACGGGCAACGCCGATGGCGGCGTGAAGATCAGCCCGACGGTGCAGCAAAACCTCGGCATCCGGTTCGCGACCGTGCGGCGCGCCGAGGTGTCGGCGTCGTTCGACGCGGTCGGCGCGGTGCAGTTCGACGAGCGCCTGAGCGTGGCGGTGCAAACGCGCGTCGCGGGCTATGTCGAGCGGCTGCTGGTGCGCGCGCCGATGGAGCGGGTGCGCAAGGGGCAGGCGCTCGCGAGCGTGTTCGCACCCGAGTGGCTGGGGCCGCAGGCCGAGCTACTCGCGCTGCAACGTGCGGGTGTCGGCCCCGAGCTGATCGCTGCGGCGCGCGACCGGCTGCGCGCGATGTCGATCCCCGCCGATCTGGTGCGGCAGAGCGAGGCCGCGGGCACGGCGCTGGCACGCTTCACGCTGACCGCACCGGCCGACGGCGTGGTGGCCGAACTCGGCGTGCGCGAAGGCGCGGCCGTGACGCCTGGGATGACATTGTTCCGCATCGCCGGCCTGGCCAAAGTGTGGGCGGTGGCCGAGGTGCCGGAGGCCCTGGCCGTGCAGCTCGCACGCGGCCAGAAGGTCAAGGCCATGTTGCAGGCCGACGCGGCGCAAACGTTCGACGGCACGTTGACGGAAATCCTGCCGCAAATCAGCGCGAGCACGCGCACGCTGCAGGCGCGCTTCGAGGTCGACAATCGCGCCGGCAAGCTCGTGCCGGGCATGCTGCTGCGGCTGCAGGTCGCGGGGCCGACGATCGCGCGGCTGCTGGTGCCGTCGGAGGCGGTGATCCGCACCGGCGAGCGCGCGGTCGTGATCTTGAAGCGGGGTGGTGGGGCCGGTGGGGCCAGCGGCTTCGAACCGCGCGACGTGTCGCTGGGCGCCGAGAACGGCGACGACATCGAGGTCGTGAAAGGCCTGGCGGAAGGCGATGAAGTCGTCGCGAGTGGCCAGTTCATGATCGATTCCGAAGCCCGGTTGCGCTCGGTGCTCGGCGGCATGGCAGCGGCCTCGGCGGCTGCCGTGGCATCGGCACCAAAGGCCGCACGATGATCGCGGGGCTGATCCGCTGGTCGGTCGCGAACCGTTTTCTGGTGCTGCTCGCGACCGTGTTCTTGGTCGTCGCGGGGCTCTGGTCGGTGGCGCACACGCCGCTCGATGCGCTGCCCGATCTGTCGGACACGCAGGTCATCATCCGCACGCCCTACCCTGGCAAATCGCCGCAGGTCGTCGAAGACCTCGTGACCTATCCGCTGACGACCACGATGCTCAGCGTGCCGGGCGCGAAAACGGTGCGCGGCTATTCGTTCTTCGGCGACTCGTTCGTCTACGTGCTGTTCGACGACAAGACCGATCCGTACTGGGCGCGCTCGCGGGTCGTCGAATACCTGAACCAAGTGCAGAGCCGGCTGCCCGCGGGCGCCAACGCCGCACTCGGGCCGGACGCCACCGGCGTCGGCTGGGTCTACGAGTACGCGCTCGTCGACCGCGCCGGCAAGAACGACCTGGGTCAACTGCGCGCACTCAACGACTGGTTCCTGAAGTTCGAGTTGAAGACCGTGCCCGATGTGGCCGAGGTCGCGAGCATCGGCGGCATGGTGCGCCAGTACCAGGTCGTGCTCGACCCCGACCGCATGCGCGGCTTGGGCATCACGCAGGCGGTTGTGATCAAGGCGCTGCAGCAGGCGAACCAGGCAGCGGGCGGCTCGGTCGTCGAGATGGCCGAGGCCGAGTACATGGTGCGGTCGCGCGGATTTTTGAAGTCGCTCGACGACTTTCGCAGCATCCCGCTCGCGCTGACGGGCGCGACGCCGGTGCTGCTGCGCGATGTGGCGAGCGTGCAGATCGGGCCCGAGATGCGGCGCGGCATCGCCGAGCTCGACGGCGAGGGCGAAGTGGCCGGTGGCGTGGTCGTGATGCGCTCGGG
>JANLUW010000128.1:0-4920 GCA_031363645.1 Rhizobacter sp.
GCGCGCGCCGACGTGTTCGACTATGTCGAGCGCTTCTACAACCCAACGCGCCGTCACTCGACGCTCGGCTACGTCAGTCCGATAGAGTTCGAAAAAGCTCAAGAAGCTTAGGTCGGTGTCTACGAGACCGGCAGCAGCTCATTACGCCGGGACAGACCGAATCCCAATCATTGGCCGAACTTGTGACCCAAGGCACCGCCGGATGCGCTTCGACCGTCATCGACTACGCGAAGAACCATCATGCCGGCCTGTCGCTAACCGACATGGCTCGCGCATTGGAGACTCAAGGCGAGGCGGTCAATCGAGGCGACTTGTCCGAGGCCGAGCGCATGCTCAACGGGCAGGCTGTGGCTCTAAATGCCATCTTTAGCGAACTCGCTCGACGGGCAGTAAAAAACATGGGAACTTACCTGGCGACCACCGAAAGCTATCTCCGGCTTGCCCTGAAGGCTCAGGCGCAGAGCCGCGCGACAGTGGAAGCGCTGGCCGAAATGAAGAATCCGCACCCGGTGTCGTTCGTCAAGCAGGCAAATATCGCCCACGGCAACCAACAGGTAAACAACGGTGGAAAAGCCGCAGACTGGACCAAAAGCCGCGCGACTCGCGCGAATTCGCCCGAACAATCGACCGCGCCCTGTGACTCAGTTGACGCAGACGTTGGCACACAAAGGCCCAAGTTGGAATAGGCAGTACCTAGTTCAAAGCCATGCCATAGCCTCAGACTCCGACACGAAGTGGCGAATCGTCCAACCATCTTGCGCGGCAGCGTCGACGCCGAGCTCTAGCACTGGCCGCTCATGGCTTGGCACTGCAAAAACTATCGCAAACCGCATATTTGCCTTGAAGCCCATCTCGCCCAAGCGCCTATAGAACGTGCGTGTGTCGAGGCTGCGTAGAGCGCCCCGCGCCGAAATCACAGCGAGCAAGCGATGCAAGCTTGCTTGTTTCATCGCAACCGCAACGCTTGTCCAAAATTGCAACAGCTCGGTACCGTTGTCTTCGAGACGGGCGTGCCGTTCGCCTGCAACCCGAGCGACAAAAATGCCCGACTGCTCTGAAGTCTCAAACAGGTACGCCATATTGGAGATGCTACGCGCATCGAAAAACCGAAAACTGCACGCAGCGCCCGGAAGCGTGCGCACGCGTGAAATTGCAAACCGAGCAAAACAGACTATTGGAGTCAACAGATGTCGAACGGCTGGACACCGGAGCGAAGAGCGCGGCAGGCGAAACTCATCAAGACGTGGAGACCGTGGGAGCGCTCAACAGGCTCGACGACCGAGGCGGGTAAAGAAGCGGTTGCACGCAATGCGTAGAAAGGCGGAAACCGCCAGATGTTGCGGCTTCTGGCTCAAGCCCTCGTGGAGCAGCATCAGGTGTTGCAAGCCCTGTGGCGCGCATTTTTGATGCACGAGGCTATCGCGGGGCACGTCAAAATTTAGCGCCGGGACGCTCTGTGTCCAACCGTACTGCTATGCGCGGCGGGACGCAAAAGGATCGGTCAGGCGGTCCCACGTTCTAGGGGGGTGTGCACCAGTGATTTCATTCACACTTTGGCCGCCCATGTTGGCGTTTGCTCAGTGAGTACCCCATGCACTTCCGAAACATTTTGCTGGCCGGCTTGCTCGGCGCAACCGTGCTTTCCGTCCATGCTGCAAAGACCGTTTACACCGCCGCGCTAAGCGGCGCGAATGAGACCCCCGCAACGGGCTCTCTTGCCACCGGTTTCGCCACGGTCATCTTTGACAACTCGGCAAATAGCTTGGAGATTCAACTCAGCTTCGCCGGGCTAAGCGCGCCGGCGATCGCGGGCCATATTCACTGCTGCAAGCTGCCGGGAACTAACGCTGCAGTTGCGCTGCCGCTTACCGGTCTACCGAATGCGACCTCCGGGTCCTATGACAACACCTTCGACTTGGGCGCATCAACCACGTACACGGCGGGATTTTTATCATTTAGCGGCGGCACCGTTGCGTCTGCGGAAGCGACCTTGCTTGCTGGCATTGCGGCCGGAGAGGCCTACGTCAACCTTCACGACGCCAATTTTCCTGGCGGCGAAGTCCGCGGTTTCTTGGTACCGGCAGTGCCGGAACCCGGCACTTGGGTCATGTGTTTGGCTGGGCTTGGGCTCATCGGATGCTCAGCTCGACGGCGCGTGCGATGAACGGTTGCGCGCAATCCCGCGTCAGCTCGGCCCACCGATGCCGGCGCCGTAGTTCTCAATCCGCCAGAGCTTGCGGTCGGCCGGGCTGAAGTACATCACGCGGCACTCTGCGCAGGCGACGAAGTCAGTCGCGTAGGGCGTGCCGTTCGGTCGCAGCACCGTCACTCGCTCGAAATTTTTGGAGCCGCACGAGCACGGGTTCGGCGGTGCGTCCACCGCGTCACTCCCTATTCGGCACGATCGGCCGCAGCCAGCAGTCGACTGCACGCTCCGGCTCGAGTTCGCGCAGGTCGTCGTCGCACCACAGCGTGTCGGCTAGTTCCTCGAGCTGCTCGGGCGCGATCGTGCGCCACCGAAAACGAAGGCGGTGCGCAGCGACGGCGATCCAGTGGTGACGAGGGAGGGCATGCATGATCGGCAGGAGGCAAACACTGTATGAAATCACAGTATGCCTGTTTCCCATCGCCCTCACTGCGAGCGAGTGCGCCGCCGATCGACGCCTGGCATGCATCGAGGCGCCGCACCGATCGCCCTGGGCGCGCCATAATTTCGCGAAGCATGACGTTCCTCTCATATCCGCCGGACGAATTGGCCGCGGTCGTCGACTCCTTCGCTACTGACGCGACGTCCAAAGAGCTTGTGACAAAACGGACGCACCAGCGCTGGCGAGAAATGTGGTGCGCGTCCCGCTTCGGCCTCTGGTTTCGCGAACGCTTCGGTGATTGCGAGATCGAGATCGACGATGTCGACGAACAGCGCGACTTCGATTTCCACCTGAGATTCGAAGGCGATCGGCTTCCGTTCCAGGTGGCAACCGTGCTCGACGAAGGCCGACGCCCCGGCGATGAATACAAGACCGGTACGCGCGCTGAAATCAAGGGCTGGTACAACACCCGCCCGGCGCAAGACGAGGACTACGCTCGACGCTGTGTGCAGCGCAGCCTTCGCGCGAAGGTGGCAAAAAACTACGCCGCCCCACACTCATTGCACGTGCTGCTGTATTTGAATTTGAAAGCCGCAGGCGTCCCTTGGGCCGTGTTGGCTGAGGCCTGCAAGGTGGACGCACGGCGCTTCGCGTCCGTCTGGGTCACAACAGACCACTATCTGTGCTGCCTTCACGGCGGTACGCGATGGGTGACGCCGCCCGGTTGGTGGAGCATCTGGCCAAGCGAGCAGTGAACGGTTGCAAATACACTCGGCGAATGACTTCGCACCTCCTCCGGCCTTTCCTCGCGGTCGTTGTTGCGGGGTTCGCGTTGGGCGCGAACGCTGAGAGCACAGACTGCGCAATGTCGGGAAGTGCGCTCGCAAGGTGCGCCGCGTCTTGGGAGGCAGTCTTCACCGCTGGAAACCAGCTGAGAGACCCGGGGCAGTCGTACGAGGCGGGCTACTTCGACGGCATGGTTGTCGCTGTCGGGTATGCGTATCTGCAGCGAGGCTGGTGCCCCGCAGCGCCCTTCAACGTGAACCAGATTTCGGCGGTCACCGCGAAATACATTCGAGCAAATCCGGAACGTTGGGGCGAACGCTCCACCACGATCGTCCTAGAGGCGCTAGCCAAGTTCGCACCCTGCAAGAAGTGACGAAGACTGGCAAGCGGGTCGGCCTTTGATCCACAGCGTGCGCTGATCATCGCTTCGTCTCGCCGCTGCGGCTGCATCGTTTCGCCAAGCCCTCGCTGCACTGGGGGACCAGCCACACGTTGCGGCCGACTTCGCCTTGGTAATCTGGTTCGGCCGCTTTGAGGAATGAGGACGGGAAGCGAACGGCTGACGACCGCCGCGGATCGCTCAAAGTCGCGTGGTTATACCCACGGAAGCGGAGCGCGGGCAACGTCGATACAGTTTCTCGGTGTTGCACGAGTCGAGCACTGGCGCCGTTTCGTTAGGGGATTTATTCGGGGGCAGATCGGTCGAATCGGCCGCTAGCCCGCACCAATACTGGGCCTGTGGCGGAGAGAGCGGGATTCGAACCCGCGGAGGGCTATTAACCCTCACACGCTTTCCAGGCGTGCGTCTTAAACCGCTCAACCATCTCTCCGAAGCGGGTAAGTTTAGCCTACGGGGTGCAGCGCATGGGTGCGCAGCCAGTCGAGTGGGACGAAGTCGAGCGCGCGTTCATGGGTCGATTCGAGCACCACCTGCGGCGCCACGCCGGCGTCGAATGCTTCGCGCCACCGCAGCGCGCACAGGCACCAGCGATCGCCGGGAACGAGCCCGCGAAAACGGTGTTCGGGGCGAGGTGTCGCGAGGTCGTTGCCGCGGCGCGCTGAGAACGCGAGGAATTCGGGTGTGACCTTGACGCAGATCACGTGGCTGCCGGTGTCGTCGTCGGCCGTGGTGCAGCAGCCGTCGCGGTAGTAGCCGGTCAACGGGTCGTAGGAGCAGGGCACGAGCGCACTGCCGAGAACGTTGAAGCTCATGGTGTGCGCCGCCTCAAACCGAGCCGGGCAGCTTGCCCTTCATCAGCGCCATCGCGGTGCCGATCAGCGCCGAAACTTCGGTCATGTTGCCGGGCACGATCATCGTGTTGTTCTTCTGCGCGAGCTGCGCGTAGGCCTCGACGGCTTTCTCGGCGACCTTGAGTTGCACCGCTTGCTCGCCGCCCGGCGACCGGATCGCTTCGGCGATTTTGCGGATCGCCTCGGCCGTGGGGGGGGGCCCCCCCCCGAACCCCGCCGGCCCCCCCCCCGCCCGGGTGGTTTAGGGGGGGGGCCGGCCCAGCGGGGGGGGGGGGGTGGGCCCCCCCGCCCCCCC
>JANLUW010000161.1:0-4354 GCA_031363645.1 Rhizobacter sp.
TGAACGATTCGAGGATCGTGCTCGTCGACGCCATGTTGTAGAAATCGAGCTGAGCGCTCAGCACCGAGAAGCCTGCGCAAGCACCGCTGACGCCGTAAGTGCCGTTGCCCTGGGTGAGACATGACGTCGGGACGTCGAACGATGCCGAGGCACTCCAGCCCAGGTTGGGGAAGATGCCGCCGTAGCCCGGATCCCAGCTGCCTTGGTAGACCGCCGCCTCCGCCGAACCGGCGCAGGCGAGCGCGCCGAGAACAGTGACCGCCGCGCCGAATGACGCTGCCCGAATGCTTTTTGCAACCATGCTGATCACCTCGAGTGCTGACAGCCGCGTGGCGGCCGGATGGATTTGGCTTGCTTTGTTCCGCACGAACCGCTCGTCGTACAAAACATTTTAGGCAACAGGGCGATCGCCGTGTGACATCTGCACACCCTTGTATGAGGGGGTAGGCACTGACCGACCGCCACCGTCACAAGCGAACTATTCGCGTACCGCCTGCACCATGGCCCGCGCCGGCTCGGGCTGCGAATCGAAGCGGTCGAGGCCGCTGTAGCAGATGAAATGCCGGTTCGTCGCGCGGCCGAACAGCGCCAGGCCGAGTTGGTGCGCGAGCTGGTGGCCCATCTGCGTGATGCCGCTGCGCGAAACGACGATCGGCACGCCCATCTGCGCCGACTTGATCACCATCTCGCTGGTCAGACGCCCGGTCGTGTAGAAAATTTTGTCTTTACCGGTCACGCCGTGCAGCCACATCCAGCCGGCGATCGTGTCGATCGCGTTGTGGCGGCCGACGTCTTCCACGAACATCAGCAACTCGTCTTGCTTGAAGAGCGCGCAGCCGTGCACCGAGCCGGCCGACTTGTAGGTGCTTTCTTGCACCCGCATCGCGTTCAGCAGACCGTAGAGAGTCTGCTGGCTGATGCGTGCGGTCGGGTCGTCGGCGGGCGGTAGGCGGACGCTGTCGAGGTCACCCATCAGGTCACCAAACACCGTGCCCTGCCCACAGCCGGTGGTAACGACGCGCTTGGCGGTCCTCTCGTCGAAGCGCTCGATGCCGGCGCGGGTGTTGACGGCTGCAGCCTGCACGTCCCAGTCGACCGTGATCGATTCGATGTCGGCCGCGCTGTCGACGAGCCGCTGGTTGCGCAGATAGCCGAGCACCAGCAGCTCGGGCGCGGCGCCGAGCGTCATCAACGTGACGAGTTCGCGCTTGTCGACGAACACGGTCAACGCGCGCTCGGCGGGGATTGCGATGCGGCGTGTGGCACCGAACTCGTCGAGCACGTCGACCTCGTGCGTCAGCGGGGCCGTGGCAGCGGTGAGGTGGGGCGTGAGGGTCATGCACGCAATGTAGGCGACCGAACGAGGCCGCCACGCAGCGCGGGCTCGGCGCGCTGGTCGAAACTCAGTTCTTCGGCTGGCCCTGAATCTCTGCGGCGGTCGCTTTCGAGCTCGGCGGCGAGGTCGCCATCGTGGCGGGTGAATGCGCGCCGGCGGACTCGAGCGGCGCGGGTGCCGCCGGCGGCGCATAGGCGCCCGGGTCGGCGCAGGCCGGCGTGTCTACCGAGGCGGGCGCCTCCTGGCCGGTCGATTTCGCAGCGCTGCGGTAGTGCTCGGCCGCGCGGTTCATCGCCTGGCACAGCTGGTAGCCACCGACTTTGTCGGTCCACGCGGTTTTGGCGGCTGTTTCGGCGGCCTTGGCTTTGGCCTCGTCGCTCAGTGGCGGCAATTTGGCAAATGCAAACGCAGGTGCGGTCAGCGCAACAGCCACGATGACGATAGGAGCGTAAAAAGTGATGCGCATGCGTCGTCCTCGTGATGTCTCAAACCTGAGGCGCGGGCCGGCCTTCAGCGGGCAGCGTGCGCTGCGCCGGCACCCTGCCCGCCTTGATGTCGTCGTACCAGAACGCGTGGTGTTCCTTGGCCCAGCCCTCGTCGACATAGCCGGTCTTCATCGCTTTGTACGCATCCTTCGTGCCGAGTGTGCCCAGGTAGATGTGACCGAGGAACATCGCCATCATCAGCACCGTGGCCACGCCGTGGACCATGTTGGCGATCTGCATGTCACGGCGCAGGTACGCCATGCCCGGAAACAATTTGTCGAGCACCAGGCCCGAGCCGACCACGACGATGCCGAGCGCGAACACGCCGCCCCAAAAAATGATCTTCTCGCCGGCGTTGAAGCGGCCGGAGGCCGGCTCGGCACCGCCGAACAGGCCGCCGCCTTTGAGCAGCCAGTTCAGGTCGGCGCGGCCGGGAAAGTTGTCGCGCACGAAGGTCACGAACACGATCACGAGCGAGACTGCGAACAGCGGCCCGGCAAAGTTGTGAGCCGTCTTCAGGGCGTAGGTGAGGTAGCCGAACAACGCGCTGCCGATCATCGGCAACAGAAAAAACTTGCCGAATGCCATCACGAGACCCGAGACGGCGAGCACGCAAAACGCGATCGCATTCGACCAGTGCGCGGCGCGCTCGAAGTAGGTGAAGCGCTCGATCTTGCGACCGGTGTTCGGCACGTGGCCGCCCAAGGTGCCCATCGCGAAATAAAACAGCGTGAGCGCGAGGACGACGATCACGATCATCGACCCGCCGTAAGGAATGATCCAGTCGTTGCGCACCTGCCGCCAGGCCTCGCCGGCGTTGGTTACGCGCGAGCCGGGGTACTGCACGAACTCCTGGATCAGCACGCCTTTCTCGGCACCCGGCAGGTTGCTGATGCCCTTGTTCACGCCGGACTGCTGTACCGCGCGCCAGAACGGCGCGTTGTTGCCCGGCTGGCTCTTGGCGCGCTGCGCGTTGGTGTCGTCGGGGTTCGGCGCAGTGGGCGCAACAGAGCCGGCCGGCGGGCCGGACGCCGGGGTTGCAGCGGGCGCGCTCTGCGCCGATGCGCACACGAGCGCGAACGCTGTGAGCAGGCCCGCAAGCGCGCGGTGGGGAGTCAGGCTTGGCATTGCGGTTCCTCGGCCTTCAACGCACGTAGTCGTTTTGCGCCCGATTGCGTTGGCGCATTTGTTCTTCCCACGCGGTTTTGTCGCCGACCTTCCAGCCGGGCGCGTAGAACGCCGGGTTGGCAGCCTCCGACGCGGTCCAGGGTTCGGCATCGGCTTTCTTGGCCGCCACGTCCATCGTCTGCGGCCTCTCGCCGCAGGCCGCGAGCGACAGGCTCAGCGCGCCAGCCGCACCGCACGCCAGCGCGCGGCCGATCATCGCTTCACCTCGACCGGCGTCGACGCTGCCGCGACCGTCGGCTTGCCGTAGGCCGTGCCCCAACCCCACACCTCGCTGCCCTTGCCGCGGTTGAGCACGCGGGTGCGGAAGATGTCGGCCACCACATCACCGTCGCCACCGAGCAGCGCCTTGGTCGAGCACATCTCGGCACAGGCCGGCAACTTGCCTTCCGACAGCCGGTTGCGGCCGTACTTGGCGTTCTCGGCTTCGCTGCCGTTGGCCTCGGGGCCGCCCGCGCAGAAGGTGCACTTGTCCATCTTGCCGCGCAAGCCAAACTCACCGTTGCTCGGGAACTGCGGTGCACCGAACGGGCACGCGTAGGAGCAGTAGCCGCAGCCGATGCAGACATCCTTGTCGTGCAGCACCACGCCTTCGTCGGTGCGGTAGAAACAGTTGACCGGGCACACCGCCATGCAGGGCGCGTCGGAGCAATGCATGCAGGCGACCGAGATGCTCTTCTCGCCGGCCACGCCGTCGTTGAGCGTGACGACGCGGCGCCGGTTCACGCCCCACGGCACGTTGTGCTCGGCCTTGCAGGCGGTGACGCAGCCGTTGCATTCGATGCAACGCTCGGCGTCGCAGATGAACTTCATTCTTGCCATCGTGTTCTCCTGTGTTCCAGATCGTTCAGGCCGTGGCCTTCGCGATCTGGCACACGGTGGTCTTCGTCTCTTGCATCATCGTCACGCTGTCGTAGCCGTAGGTCGTCGCGGTGTTGATGGCCTCGCCGCGGACGATCGGGTGCGCACCTTCCGGGTAGTAGGCGAGCATGTCCGCGCCTTGCCAGCGGCCCGAGAAGTGAAACGGCATCCAGACCGTTTCGCGGTCGACGCGCTCGGTCACCATCGCCTTCACGGTGATCTTCGCGCCGGTCGGCGTGGTCACGAAGACGTTCTCGCCGTCGCGGATGCCGCGGTCGTTCGCGGTCGCCGGGTTGATCTCGACGAACATTTCCTGCTGCAACTCGGCCAGCCACGGGTTCGAGCGAGTCTCTTCGCCGCCGCCTTCGTACTCGACGAGCCGACCCGAGCTCATGATCAACGGGAACTGTTTGCCGATGTCTTTGTTTTTCTCCTGCACGCTCTTGTAAAGCGTCGGCAGGCGCCAGAAGGTTTTCTTGTCGTCGTG
>JANLUW010000189.1:0-3011 GCA_031363645.1 Rhizobacter sp.
CGAGACGATCGTGCTCGAACGCGCGAACGCGATCGGCAACGGCACGAGTTCGCGCAACAGCGAAGTTATCCATGCCGGCATCTACTACCCAAGCGGTTCGCTCAAAGCTCGGCGGTGCGGTGCGTGGCGGGCCGCGAGCAGCTGTAGCGTTACTGCGAATCGCATGGTGTCGCTCATCGACGCTGCGGCAAACTGCTGGTGGCCACGAGCGAATCGCAGCCCGCCAAACTCGCGCTGATCCAGGCGCAAGCCACACGCAACTGCGAGCACGATTTTCGCTGTTCGAAGCTGCGCAGGCGCGCGCGATCGAGCCGGCGCTGTGCGCGGTCGCGGCGCTTCATTCGCCCTCGACCGGCATCGTCGACAGCCAGGCGCTGATGCTCCCGATGCAGGGCGATCTCGAGGCCCACGGCGGCGCGCTCGCGCTGTTGTCACCGGCCGTGTCGATCGACAGCACCGGCGAGTCGCATGTGGTCACGGGCGGTGGCGATGTGCCGATGGCGCTGGCGGCGCGCTGGATCGTAAACGCGGCCGGGCTGTGGGCGCCTGCGTTGGCCGCGAAGTTCGCTGGCCTCGCGCCCGCTCACGTCCCGCAGCCACGCTACGCGAAGGACAACTACTTTTCGCTCACCGGCCGGGCGCCATTCAGGTACCTGAATTATCCGATCCCCGAGGAGGCCGGCCTGGGCGTGCACTTGACGCTCGATCTGGCGGGCCAGGCGCGCTTCGGCCCCGATATGGAGTGGATCGAATCTGCCACACCGGACGACATCGACTACACGGTCGATGCGCGCTGTGCGGCTGGCTTCGAGGCTGCCATTCGCACCTGTTGGCCCGGTTTGCCCTCCGGTGCGCTATAGCCGGCCTACAGCGGCGTGCGGCCATAGCTGCGGTCCCTCGGCGTGATCGCAGACGACTTCGTGCTGCAAGGCCCGGCCGTGCACGGCATCGGTGGGCTGGTGAACCTGTACGGCATCGAGTCGCCGGGGCTCACGTCGAACCTCGCGCTGGCCGACGAAGTGCTCAGCCGGCTGGGGGTGTGACGGCCTCGGCCGGTGGCGCTTGCCACTGGCCGCCCACCAGCAACTCGTGCGGCTGGAACTGCGCCTTGTAGGCCATCTTGCCGCTCTGGCCGATCCAGTAGCCGAGGTACACGTGTGGCAGCTTCAGCAGCCGTGTTTGTTCAATCTGCCACATCACGTTGTAAGTGCCGTAGCTGGTGTGCGGCTCGGGCTCGTAGAAGGTGTAGACGGCCGAGAGCCCGTCGTTGAGCACGTCGAGGATCGAGACCATCTTGAGCGTGCCCAGCCCGTCGTTCGACGGCTCGCGAAACTCCACCAGCCGCGAGTTGACACGGCTTTGCAGCAGGAACTGGGTGTACTGGTCGACGCTATCGTGGTCCATGCCACCGCCCACGTGGCGGCCGGCCTGGTAGCGCAGGTAGAGCTGGTAGTGCTCGGGCACGAAGCACAGGCGCAGCACCCGTGCTTCGAGGTTCGCGTGCGCCTTGACGGCGCGGCGCTGGCTGCGCGTCGGCACGAAGCGCGCGACGGGGATGCGCAGCGGCAAGCACGCCTTACAACCGTCGCAATACGGCCGGTACGTGAACATGCCGCTGCGTCGAAACCCACTGGCCACCAAGCCCGAATAAGCGTCGGCATGGATCAGGTGGCTGGGCGTGGCGACCTGCGAGCGCGCCATGCGGCCTTCGATGTAGCTGCAGGGGTAAGGCGCCGTTGCATAGAACTGCAGTGAAGCGAGCGGGAGTTCTTTCGGGTGGGTCACGGGCCGCTGTCCTCGGTGGGGGCTTCGGCAAGGTTGTTGTCGAGATGCCGCCACATCGCCAAATCATAGGTCCAATCGCGGATGGAGGATTCGGCCAGGCCGCGGGCCAGCCGGCTCTCGAACTCGGTGCGCCGTAGCTCGCGCGCGCCCATCGAGGCGAGGTGGCCGGTGTGCTGTTGGCAGTCGACCATCGGCACACGGTTCTCGCGGCAAAAGCACACCAGCGCGGCGAAGGCGATTTTCGAGGCATCCGTGCGGCGCGCGAACATCGATTCGCCGAAAAACATGCGCCCGAGGCCGATGCCGTACAGGCCACCGACGAGCTCGCCGTCGATCCACGCCTCGAAGCTGTGCGCCCGGCCGAGCGCGTGCCAGGCGCAATAGGCCTCGATCATGTCGGGGACGATCCAGGTGCCGTCCTGCCCGCCGCGCGGCGTTTGAGCGCAGGCGGTGATGACAGCCCTGAAGGCGGTGTCGATGCGCAATTCGCAGCGCGTGTCGGCGGCAAACCGGCGCGTCGTTTTGCGCAGCGAGCGCGAGAGCCGGAACTCGTCGGTCATCAGCACCATGCGCGGGTCGGGTGACCACCACAGCACCGGCTGGCCCTCGCTGTACCAGGGAAAGATGCCGCGTGAATAGGCTTCGGTGAGCCGCTCGGGCGTCGGGTTGCCGCCGGCAGCGAGCAGGCCCGGGGCGTCGCTGCCGAGTGGCAGCGCCGTGCCGGTGGCGGGCAGCGGGTCGTCGGAACCACGCAGCCAATGGATCACGGTGGGTGGCCTGCTCTCGTTTGCATCACCCATTGTCATGGGTTGTCACGGATTTTGCGCCGCCCGAGGCTGGTCAAAATGCAATCCCCACGACACCTCGAGAACGCTGGTGACATCGCTGATCCCGCGCAACGGCCGCGCTGCAGCGCTCATCTACGTGGCCGGCACGGCCGGCGCTACGGCACTCGAATTCGAGCCGATCACGCCGTATCGCCCATCGGTTTCCAGCCCGGCGCAATTGCCGGCCGCGGGCCAAATCGAGTTCGAGTTCGGCGGCCTGCAGCAGCGCGCCGACGATGCACGCCGAAGTGCCAAGCACTCCCTGTTCAAACTCGCGTTCACGAAGGAATGGGGCTCCTGTTCGGCGGTGAAGCGCACGTGTGGCAACGTGACGGCAGCGACCGCGCGCAAGGCTTGGGCGACACCACGGTGACGCTCAAGCGCGCCTGGACCGTCGAC
>JANLUW010000199.1:0-18062 GCA_031363645.1 Rhizobacter sp.
GGAAGTCGCACCTGCAATGCATCGAAGCGCGCCGCATCGCCGATCAACGGCAGCGGCGCATGGAACAGTGACCACGCCGAACGTGCACCCATGACGATCAACCTCCGAGACATCCCCGACGAAGCGCTCGCGGCCGAGTTCCACCGCCGCGAGGAAATCGAGCGCAAGTTCGCGTGGTCGGTTTCGCTGATGCGTGACTACGCGGTCTGGGAGAGCGAAGGCGGCCGCGCGCGCAAGATCACCGAATGGCATGCGCGCAAGATCGCCGGAACGCTCTGTGCGGTGCTCGGCATCACGCGCAAGCAGTTCTCGAACCGGGTGATTGCGAAGTCGGCGCCGGTGCAGCCCGGTGGCCCCACGCGGTAATCAATGGCCGGCGACTGACCGCACGTTTTTGTCGATCCACTCCATGCCCGCCAAGCGCGCATGTTCCACCGCTTCATCGTGCGAATCGAAGCATGTCAGGTCCAGGAAGCGCTGCATCTGCGTCTTGATGCCGCTGAGCGCCGATATCGCCACGCGCGCCTGAAAGCGACCGTCGTCCTGCGCTTGCGGACGGCACGTGAGCATGTAATCGCAGTAGAACGACCGGTAGTTTGAGTTTTCCATCGAGCGGATAGGCACAGGCCCTGTGGCATCGCTGGATGCGATGGTGCCGAGTATTTGCGAAATCGGGCACCGCATTTGTAGGACGACCGCGCCAACCGGTGGCGCGGATCGCCTAGGGAGCAATCGGCGTGCAGTAGTTCATGAAACCCGAGCCGTTCATGCCCCACCGCGCGGGCTGAACGTGCGCGGGAACACGACCGCCTGCGCGCGGTCGCGCAGGCGGTAGCCCATCGGCGGGCGGTTCGACTCGCTCTCGACCGTGCCGGCCTCGTCGAGAAAATCGGCGGCCAGCATGCGGGTGCGAAAGCCGCTCTTGTCGACGGCGCGGCCGAGCACCGCTTCGTACGTGCGCTGCAGTTGCGGCAGCGTGAACGGCTCGCTCAGCAGGAATGCCGGCAGCGAGGTGTACTCGACCTTGCTGCGCAACCGATCGACCGCCGCCTGCAGGATCTGCATGTGGTCGAACGCGAGGCGCGCGCGTGGCAGCAGCGCGTCGACGCGCCGCCAGCCGACATCGGCGGCGTTCGCGCCTTTCGCGACGGTCAGGCGTTGCAGCGCATGCGCCGGGATCAACGCGAAGTACGCGTGCGTGGCCGACCAGCCGCGCGGGTCGCGCACGGCGCTGCCCCAACTGCCGAGCTGCTCCAGGTACGGGCTCGCCACGCCGGTCTTCTCGCGCAGCTTGCGGCGCGCGCAGGCCGCCAGATCAGCGTCGCGTTCGACATCGACGAAACCGCCGGGCAGCGCCCACAGGCCCGCGAACGGCTCGCGCGCCTCGGTTGGGCGCTGCACCAACAGCACCTCGAGCGCGTCGCCCTGCACCGTGAAGATCACGACATCGACGGTGGTGTACGGCCGTGCGAAATCGCGGTTGGATTCACCAGCGATCGCGCTCGCTTTGCTCACGTCACGAGCCCTTCGTGCGTGAGCCCGAGAAAGTGATCGAGCATGTGAAAGTGGTCGTCGTGGAATCGGTCTTCGAGCGCGACGATCTCGGCGACCGGCACCCACGCGACCGATTGCGCGTCGTCGTCGGCGCGCACCTCGGGTAGTTCGCGGTCGCCCAGGTCGAAGTAGTGCGCGTGCGTGATCGTGCGGCCGCGCAGGCTGCGGTCGGGGTGGTCGAAGACGGCGCTTGCGCGAAACGCGCCCTGCATCGTTTGGGCGAGGAGCTCGAGGTGGGTTTCTTCGGCGAGCTCGCGCAGTGCCGACTGGTAGGCCGTCTCGCGCTGCTCGATAAAACCACCGGGCACGGCGTAGAGGCCGAGGCCCGGCGCGCGGCCGCGCTGGATCAGCAGCACGCGCTCGGCGCAGCGCACGACAGCATCAACCGTGACGAACACCGGCGGGTACGGTGCCGTCTTCCACGCGTCGTAGTATCCGCGCAGCATCCGCCATTCGGCGGTGAGCGCCGGCATGAAGCTGAGTGCGGCCCAGGCGCGGATGAACGCGATCGTCGTCGGCGGTGCCTGGTCGACGAGTGCGGCGAGCGTCGCATCGAGCAGCGCCGGGTCGCCGGCGAACAACGCGTCGCGCAACTGCGTGCCGCCCGCGCCCGGGATGCGGTCGACCGACGCCAGCGTCCAGCCGGGAAAGCCGCGCAAGTACTCGCTGGTCGCATCCTTGAAATGGCCGACGAGTGCGATGCGCGTGCTCCCGCTGCCGTTGACGTTCAACGCCGCGACCCGCTCGCTGACCACGCGCACCCAGCGCTGCGGGTCGTAGTAGTCGCGCACCGGCAAAAACGTGACGCGTGCGCGCTCGGCCTCGGGCAGCGCGAGCCGAAGCATCTCGGCGCGCTCGCGCCAGGTGAACGGGTTCTTCGGCGTGCGCGCCTGGTGCGCCGAGCCGATCACGACGACGACGCGCGCCGCCACCTCGAGCGCGCGCTGCAGCAGCGCGAGGTGGGCGTTGTGAAACGGCTGGAAGCGGCCGACGAGCACCGCGATGTCAGGCGTGGAGGGCGACATGCTGATTCCTGACGTTAAACAAATTTTGCGGCGATCGGCATTTGCCGGCCGATGCCGAACGCGCGCGAACGCACACGGATGATCGGCGGTGCCTGCCGGCGCTTGTACTCGTTGCGCGCGATCATGCCGCGGATGCGTTGCACGAGCGCTTCGCCCTCCGGCGTGGCCCGCAGCGGTTCGACGAACGCGCGCGCGGCATCGAACTCCCAGCGCGCGAGGCGCTGGCCTTCGATCAGCAGCTTCAAGATTTCGTCGAGCACCGGGTAGGGCGGCAGGCTGTCGGTGTCGCGCTGGTCGGGCGCGAGTTCGGCAGACGGTTCCTTGTCGATGATCGCCTGCGGGATCAACTCGCGGCCTGCGGCTTCGTTCACATGGCGCGAGAGCGCGAACACCTCGGTTTTGTACAGGTCGCCGATCAACCCGAGGCCGCCGTTGGTGTCGCCGTACAGCGTGCAGTAGCCAACCGATATTTCCGACTTGTTGCCGGTGGTGAGCAGCAGGTGGCCGAACGCGTTCGAGTATTCCATCAGCACCGTGCCGCGGATGCGCGCTTGCAGGTTTTCGAGCGGCAAGCCGGTGAGCGGCTGGCCGAAACTGGCCTCAAATTGACGCTGGTAAAAAGCCACCGCATCGGCGATCGGGTGCGTCATGAGCGGGATGCCGAGGTTGCGGCACAGGGTGACCGAGTCGTCGACCGAACCCGCCGACGAGTACACCGACGGCATCGTGATGCCGACGACGTTGTCAGCCCCGAAAGCCTCCACCGCGAGCGCGAGCGTGAGGGCGCTGTCGATGCCGCCCGACGAGCCGACGACGGCCTGTTTGAACCCGCAGCGCCGCGCGTAGTCGCGCAAGCCGAGCACGATCTGCGCCTCGTAGAACGCCATCGTCGACAAGCCTTTCGCTTCGACCGGCGGCAGCGCCGCGCCGTCGCGTGCGAGGAAGCGGCCGTAGTCGAAGCGCAGCGTCGTCACGTCTTCACTGAAGCGCTTGGCCTCGAAGGTCACGCCCCGCTCGGGCTCGACCGCGAACGAGGCGCCGTCGAACACGATCTGGTCTTGCCCGCCGACCTGGTTCACGTACAGAAGCGGCAGCGCGTGGCGCGTGCTCGCGGCGCCGAACACCTGATGCCGTTGCTCGCGCTTGCCGATCTCCGACGGACTCGCGTTGATCGAGACGACAAGGTCGGGCGCGGCATCGGCCAGGCGCAGGAACGGGTTCACCGCGTAGTCCTTTTTGGTGTCGTCACTGCCGTCGTCGGGGGCGCTGTCGTTCCACCCGTCTTCGCAGATCATCAGGCCGATCTGGTGCTCGCCGATGCGCAGCACGCGCGCCACGTCGGGGCCGGGCTCGAAGTGGCGGCGCTCGTTCAATACGTTGTAGGTCGGCAGCAGTTGTTTTGCGTAGCGCAGCACCACCTCGCCGGCGCTGATCACGACCAGCGCGTTCTGCAGCTTTTTGCCGATGCCTTCGTGCGGCAGCGGCGCACCGACGACCCAGTGCAGGGCGGGCCACTGGCGCGAGGCCTGTTGCAGCGTCTTCAAGCCAACGGCTACGCGCGCCATGAACTCCGGTTCGTCGAGCAGGTCGCCGGGGTAGTAGCCGGTCAGCGAGAGCTCGGTGAACACGACGAGGTCGGCGCCATCGAGCGCGACACGCTGCGCGGTCTCGATCATCTTGCGCGCGTTGCCTTCGATGTCGCCGACGGTGTAGTTCAGCTGGGCGACGGTGATCGTCAACATGATCGATTCCTTCAGGGTTGGATGCGGAACACCTGGCGCAGATAGGCCAGGAAGGTCGCGTCGGTGCACATCGCCTTGCCCGGCGAGTCGGAGAGTTTGGCGACCGGCTGGCCGTTGCAACGCACCAGCTTCATCACGATGTTGAGCGGCACGAGACCCATGTCGTTGGTCAGGTTCGTGCCGATGCCGAAGCCGAGCTGCGTGCGGTCGGCGAAGTGGCGGTAGATGCCGAACGCGCTGCCCAGGTTCAGGCCGTCGGAGAACACGAGGCGCTTCGTGTGCGCGTCGATGCGCAACTTGGCGTAGTGGGCCAGCGCCTTCTCGGCCCAGACCATCGGGTCGCCCGAATCGTGGCGCAGGCCGTCGAAGAGTTTCGCGAAGTAGAGGTCGAAGTCGGCGAGGAAGGCGTCCATGCCGACCACGTCGGTGAGCGCCACGCCGAGGTCGCCGCGGTACTCGTGCACCCAGTCTTCGAGCGCGGCGCTTTGAAAGTCGCGCAGGCGCACGTCGAGTGCCTGGTACGACTGCAGATACTCGTGCGCCATCGTGCCGATCGCGACCAGGCCCAGGTGCTTCGCGAGGTGAACGTTCGAGGTGCCCTTGAAGAACTGCGGCACGGCTTCTTTGAGCGTCGTCACGACTTCGTCTTGCCACGCGCTCGAGAAGCGGCGGCGCACGCCGAAATCGAAAAACTCGAACGGGTGCGCGCGTGCCGGTTCGCCCTCGAACGCACGCAGTTGCGCGATCTTGGCTCGCAGGCGTGCGCGTCCTTCGATGACCGCGGCGGTGCCGTCGAAGCGGCGAAAGTACAGCTCGTTGACGATCGCCAGCACGAAGATCTCGAAGCCCATCACATGGACCTGCGGGCCGCTCGCGATGATGCTCAGCGCGCCGCCATCGGTACGCGCTTCGATGAAGCGGCGTTGGAATCGAAAGATGCGCAGGAAGTCGACGAAGTCGTTCTTGATGTAGCGCAGGTTGCCGATGTAGCCGAGCTCGTCTTCGGTGAACGCGAGCGCGCACAGGTGGTCGAGCTGCGCGTTGACGTCGGTCACCAAATCGGCCAGCGGGTAGGCGCTCTCGTTGCGGCAGACGAAGCGGTATTCGGCCTGCGCCTGCGGATGCCGGTGCAGCATCGCCTGCCACATCGTGAACTTGTAGAGGTCGGTGTCGAGCAGGCTGCGGATGATCGTGGTCATGGGTGGGTTTCGCTGTGTTGGCCGAGTCGCGCGTTCAGTTCGGCCGACATGACAAGCTCGACGCCGAGCTCGCGCATCGCCGCGAAGAATGCCTCATGCTGCGCCTCGAACCCGCCAACCGGGCTCATGCAATCGATGACCATCGAAATGCGTTCGGGTCGCCCGCCGGGCAGATGCGCGACGATGTGTTCGGTGGTCGCGCGCACGCAGTGGCTGCTGGCTTCGCCGGCGATCAGGATGCGATCTGCGAGGTCGAGGTCGGCGATCAGCGCAGCGTTGAGCTGCGTGTGCGGGTCGTCGGCATCGGGCACCTCGGCAAGCACCGCGCTGTAGTGCTCGGTCCACGGGTTCTCGCCCTTGCGCACCGACTGCACGCTGCGGCCCGTGCGTGATTCCCAAGCGGTGCAAGCGGCGGCCACGTCGGCATGCACGGCGTGGCCCCACGTGCCGACCTCGCAATGCACCGGCCAGACCATCAGCGTGTAGCGGCCACGCGCCTCCAGCGCATCGAGGTAGGCGAGGGCGCGTGGGCTCGATGCGGCATCGCGCGGCTGGAATGCGCCACCGCGCACCTGCGCGACGGTGATCTCGGTGAAGGGTGACACCTCGGTGCCGTCGCCGCGCCGCCAAAAGGTCGGGTGCGCAATGTCGCGGCGGTGATGCGAGTCGAGCGTGACGGTGATCGCGTCGATCGCGGTGCCTGAAGTGCCGATCAGCGCCGCGAGGCGCTGCATGTCGGCATCGGCGCCGGCCACCGGCAAAGCCGGTGTGCTGCCGGCCGGTCGGCGGGCTTCAAGTAAGTCGCAGAAATCGTTTTGCGGGTCGATGATCAACAGGTGAGTGCGTGGTGTCATGCGGTGCTCCTTCGAGTGCGTGGGTGGATGTTAGTCGAGCAAGTTGTACAAAACAACTAAGCAATTGATTCAGGTCGGCGACATTCGTACGCTGTCACACAATCTCGGCTTCATCACCTCTGCGCTGAACCGCCACGCCGATGGACAACCACTCGCTGCTAGACATCGCCCGTGAGGCCATGCGCCAACGCGGCGTGCAACCCGATTTCTCGGCAGCGGCGCAGCAAGAGGCCGCTGCAATGACCGAGCCGGTCGCATCGATCGGCATTGCCGATCGTGGCTTGCGCGACCTGCGCGACCTGCTCTGGTGCTCGATCGACAACGACGATTCGCGCGACCTCGATCAGCTCACTGTCGCGCTGCCCGCGGTGAACGGTGTGCAGTGCATCCTCGTCGCGATTGCCGATGTCGATGCGTTGGTTCGCCCCGGCAGTGCGATCGACGCGCACGCCTGCGCGAACACGACCTCGGTGTACACGGCGGCTGGCGTGTTCCCGATGTTGCCGCTTCGGTTGTCGACCGACCTGAGTTCGCTCAACGAGCACCAGGATCGGCTGGCGATCGTGATCGAGATCGTGGTTGGTGAGCCGGGCGCGTCGACCGCTGCGCGGGCAGGTTCGCCAGCGGATCCGCAGGTCTACCGTGCGCTGGTGCGCAACAAGGCGCAGCTCACGTACAGCAGCGTCGCGGGCTGGCTCGACGGCAATGCGCCGATGCCCGCGAAGGTGGCGGCGCTGCCTGGCCTGGAAGACCAACTGCGCACGCAAGACCGTGCCGGGCAGGCGCTGAAGGAACTGCGCCGCCGCCATGGCGCACTCAGCTTGTCGACGCCCGAGGCGCGCCCGGTGTTCGGCAGCGACGGCGTGCTGACCGACCTGCGCACCGAAGACGGCAACAGCGCGAAGGAGTTGATCGCGGGCTTCATGATCGCGGCCAACGGCGTCACGGCGCGCTTTCTCGACAGCCGAAATTTCCCGTCGCTGCGCCGTTTTTTGCGCGAGCCGGCGCGCTGGCAAATGATCGCCGAAGTGGCCGCCACTTTCGGCGAAAAAATGCCCGCCGCGCCCAGCCCGATCGCGCTCGACGCGTTCCTGACGAAGCGCCGCCTCGCCGAACCCGACAAATTCGCCGAGCTGTCGCTGACGATCGTCAAGCTGCTCGGCTCGGGCGAATACATGCTCTCGCGCCCGGGCCATGCGGCGCCCGGTCACTTCGGCTTGGCCGTCAACGACTACACCCACTCGACCGCGCCGAACCGCCGCTACCCCGACCTCATCACCCAGCGCCTGCTCAAGGCCGCGATGACCGGCGCCGCACCGCCGGTCGCCGACGCCGAGCTCACGCAACTCGCGCAGCACTGCACCGCGCAGGAAGACAACGCGAACAAGGTCGAGCGCCAGGTGCGCAAGTCGGCGGCCGCCTTGTTGCTCGCGTCGCGTGTCGGCCAGACCTTCACCGCGTTCGTCACCGGCGTCTCGAGCAAGGGCACTTGGGTGCGCATATCGGCGCCCGTGGCCGAAGGGCGTGTGGTGCGCGGATTCGAGCGGCTCGACGTCGGCGACAAGCCGCGTGTGAAGCTGGTCGGCGTCGACGCGGCGCGCGGCTTTATCGACTTCGAGAAAGTGGAATGACCATGGACAAATGGATCGGTGCGGCGCTCGACTACATCCCGCGTTTTCTCGAGCACCAGATGCGGCTGAGCGAGCAGCCGGGCTGCGCGATTGCGATCGCGTACAAGGGCAAGCTCGTGCTCGAACGCGCGTTCGGGCATGCCGACCTGATCGCCGGCACGGCGCTGACGTCGCGCCATCGCTTCCGAGTCGCATCGCACTCGAAAAGCTTCACCGCGGCCGGCGTGCTGAAGCTCCGCGAGCAGGGCCGCGTGAAGCTCGATGATCGGGTCGGCGTCTACGTGCCGAGGCTGCATCCGAAGGTCGGCGCTGCCACGCTGGGCCAATTGCTTTCGCACACCGCCGGCGTTGTGCGCGATGGCGTTGATGGCGGTCAGTGGAGCGACCGTCGTTCATTTCTCGACGAGTCTGCGCTGCGCGCCGACCTGATCGACGGACCGGTGATCGAAGCCAACACGCGGTTGAAATATTCAAACCACGGTTACGGCCTTGTCGGCCTCGCGATTCAGGCAATCACCGGCGAAAGCTACAACGACTGGATCGGACGCGAGATCGTCGCGGCATCGAATCTGACCGAGACTTCGCCCGATGCGCCGATCCTCACTGCCACGCCGTTCGCGCGCGGCCACAGCACGAAGCTGCCACTCGGCCGCCGCGTCGTGATTCCGGGTGATAACCCGACGAACGCGCTCGCCGCGGCAACTGGCTTCGTCAGCACCGCGAGTGACCTCGCGCGCTTCTTCGCAAGCCTTGCGCCCGAGGCGAAACGGAGCGTGCTCACGCCCGAAAGTCGGCGGGAGATGTGGCGCCGTCAGTGGCGTGACGCCTACGCGGCCGCGCCGCGCTGGTACGGTCTCGGCACGATCGGTGGTGACCTCGACGACTGGGCTTGGTCGGGCCATACCGGCGGCTTTCAAGGCACGATCACGCGCACGGTCTGCGTACCGTCGCAACAACTCACCGTTTCGGTGCTGACGAACGCAGCAGATGGCATGTCTCACGCGTGGGTCGACGGCGCCTTGCAAATCCTGCGCGCCTACTTGCGCGACGGTGCGCCTTCGGGTCGCACAGCGGCGTGGTCAGGTCGCTGGTGGGGCTTGTGGGGGCCGGTCGATCTGATGCCGATGAAAGACAAGGTGCTCGTGGCGAACCCCTCGCTGGCGAATCCAGTCCAGAACGCGGCGGAGCTTGTCGTGGCGAACAGCCTGCAAGGCCATGTCGCGCTCGCCGGCAGCTTCGACCGCCACGGCGAGCCGGTGCGCATGGAACGCGATGTGCGCGGCAAGGCGACGGCGTTGTGGCTCGGCGGAACGAAAATGCAATCTGAAGCCGAGACAATTCAGGAGCTGACAGCGAAGTATGAATCGACGCCGCAGTCATCGGCAGTTCCGATGCGTCTGCCACCGCGTCGGTCGCGCGCCACGTGAACCTGCCGAGCGTGGCTCGTCGCCTCGCCACCAGCGGAAAAGCGAATTGCGCACTCTTGGTCGCGGCTTTTCTGACCTCGTCACCGACCACCGCGTCGGCCTGGGGCCCCGAAGGCCACGAGGTGATCGCGCTGATCGCGCTGCAGCAACTCACGCCCGCGGCGAAGAGAGGTGTCGACGCGCTGCTCGCGCTCGAGCCCGAGGCGAGCCTCGCGTCGATCGCGACCTGGGCCGACCGCACGCGCGACAAAACGACTGCTGCGTGGCACTACGTCAACCTGCCGCGCGACGCCGCCTGCACCTACAGTCCAGCCCGCGATTGCCCCGATGGCAACTGCGTCGTCGGCGCGCTCGAAGCGCAAGTGCAGCGGCTGCGCACCGCCGCGTCACCCGCTGATCGGCTGGAGGCGCTGAAGTGGGTCGTGCACCTGGTCGGCGACCTGCATCAGCCGCTGCACGTGGGCTTTGCCGACGACAAAGGCGGCAACACCTATCAGCTGCAAGCCTTCGGTCGTGGCACGAATTTGCATCAGCTTTGGGACTCGGGGCTGATCCGTGCGATCGATCCGGATGCGCCATCGCTCGCGGGCAAGCTGATGGCGGCTGGCGGTGTACCGAAGGCGAGGTCGGTGCCGTTGGCCTTCGCACCCGCGCTGTGGGCCGGCGAGACTTGCCGCATCGTCAATCGACCTGATTTCTACCCCGACCGAACAATGCCCGACGCGTATTTGCAGACCTTCGCGCCGGTCGTGCGGCAGCAGCTCTTTTTGGCTGGCGCGCGGCTCGGGGCTTTGCTGAACCGGGTGTTGACCGTGCAGCGCGGGTGACGCGTGAGCTGACTGGTAGCGAGTCAGCCCTCTACGACGCCAGGTCACGAATCTCGAGGAGCCTTATTACGATGCTGTAGTCGGTAAGGAGATGTGCCATGGCTGAATCCACCATCACTGCCAAGGGGCAGACCACCGTACCCGCCGACATCCGGGCTCTCGTGCACGCCAAGCCTGGCACGCGCTTGGTCTGGTCGGTGATGCCGGACGGCACCATCATCGTCCGCGCAAAGACCAAGTCCATCCTCGACATGGCCGGCATGCTCAAGGCACCCAAGGGCAAGCGCGTTAGCGTCGACGACATGAATCCCTGGCGCTGATGGCAGCGCTCGATACCAACGTCCTGGTGCGCTACATCGTCCAGGACGACGCCGCGCAACTCGCCGCGGCGAAGCGGCTGTTCAGCCGCTGCGTGCGCGAGGGCCTGACGCTGTTCGTTCCGTTGACCGTCGTGTTGGAACTCGAATGGGTGCTGAGGTCAGGTTTCGAGTTTGGGAAGCACGACGTTCTCCTGACCCTGTCCAGCCTCTTTTCCGCAGCTGAGCTGACCTTCGAATCCGAGCGCGCGCTCGAGGTGGCGCTGCAGTTGTTCCGCGAGAGCTCGGCGGACTTTGCTGATTGCCTTCACGTTGCGTTGACCATGCAGGCCAGCGAACAGCCGCTGTGGACCTTCGACAAGGGGACCGCCAAGGTCAGTGGTGTTCAACTGCTGGCCAAGGCATAGATAACCGCATCCCTCCAGGGTCTTGCGGATCAAAGTCCGTCGCGCCGGTGAGGGCTGCCGCGCCACTCGCTGGAACCTTTGCTACCCCGAATGAGCATCCGAACTCGGCGAGGCTCATGACCGCTCCTGTTCAGAATTATCAAGCGGCTTACGCTGGCGGTGGCTCAAAGCATGAGCCACCTCGCTGCGAGGATGCGACCATCTAAAGCAACGCATAACAACCCATCGATTTCAACGAGTCGATTGATTGGCTTTCGCAATGCGCGATAAGTTGGCCGGATTGCTGGGCGGCGGCAAAACGAGGGCAGGGACGCTTATTGCCATTTCGCTGGCAACTTGATGTGCCCGGGCTCACGGAGTCGACAAGAACGGTGCAAGCCGCTTCGGGCTGGCTGCCGGCCGGGCGCCCCGCGACGCGGCGTTCCGCGATGGGCTGACGAACGAGCTGGCGCGCAGCCACAAGTTCCTCGGACTCGGCTCCCTCTCCCGCCTGTGCGGGAAACTCATTACCCCCCATCTGGGGGGGGGGTGTGCACACCGCCGATAGCCGCGCGAGACGTATTCCTACAGGCGTTTGACGGCCGCTCGAGATACTGGCCTCTGCATTTTGCGTAAAGCGATGCCTGCAACGCAGACGCTGACCACCGAGTCTGGCGCCCGCACGACGTCAACCTTTCATCGAGGAGTCAGCATGAGAATCCCGTTTCCTGAGCGTCCCCTGGCCAGCACGATCGGCCGCCTGGGTTTGGCATTGACCGCCGCCGCGCTTGCCTGCCCGGCATGGGCTTCGAGCCATCGTGAGGCCCCGGCCATTGCGATGAACTCGAGCGTCGATGCGACCGACCTGTACATGTTCCGCAGCTACGAGTCGGGCCGCGCGGGCTTCGTGACCATCCTCGCCAACTACATCCCGTTCCAGGACCCCCAGGGTGGCCCAAACTTCTTCATGTTCAACTCGGACGCGCTGTACGAGATTCATCTCGACAACACTGGCGCCGGCGTCGAGGCCCTGACGTTCCAGTTCCAGTTCAAGAACACTTCGAAGACGACGACCCTCAACGTCGGCGGCAAGGCGGTCAAGATCCCGCTGATCAACAGCGGCCCAATCAGCGGCGTCAATCCTGCCGCGCTCAACGTCCGCGAAACCTACACCCTCGACTTGGTGCGCGGCGACCGTCGCACCGGCGCGCGTACAAGCGTCACGAACGCTTCGGGCGGGTCTGCCACGTTCGACAAGCCGGTCGACAACATCGGCGATAAAACGTTCGGCAGCACCAGTGGGTATTCGACCTACGCCAATCAACACATTTACAGCGTCAACATTCCTGGCTGCGCGACTCAGGGGAAGGTTTTCGTCGGCCAGAGGAAAGAACCGTTTTACATCGCCGTCGGCAAAATCTTCGACCTCTTCAACTTCGACCCGCTCGGCGCCAACCAGATCAATGGCAACAACAACGACCTCGAAGCCAAAAATGTCAGCACACTCGCTCTTGAGTTGCCGATTGCCTGCATCACGAATGGAACCGAGCCCGTGGTCGGCGCCTTCACGACGGCGAGCCTGCGCCAGGGAAGGCTCCTCAATCCGTCGCCGCCTTCGGGCTTGGGCAAGGCTTCGGTCGGCGGCGGCGCTTGGTCACAGGTCTCGCGTTTGGGCATGCCGCTGGTCAACGAGGTCATCATCGGCATCGACGACAAAGATCGTTTTAACGCGTCCCTGCCGAAGAACGATGCCGTCAACTTCGCAGACTACGTGACCAATCCCGTGTTGCCGACTCTGCTCGCGTCTCTCTTTCCGGTCACGGCGCCGACGAACTTTCCGCGCACGGACCTGCTGACCGTGTTTCTGCGAGGCCTGAAAACACTCAACCAGCCAGCCAATGGAGTGCCGGCCGAGATGATGCGGCTCAACACATCGATCGCCCCGGTGGCGATTGGCGCGCAGAACCCACTCGGCGCCGCTGCCGGCGACACCGCTGGCTTTCCGAATGGACGGCGACCAGGAGACGATGTCGTCGACCTGTCGCTGCGTGTCGCGATGGGTGCGCTCTGCGTGTTGACTGGGTCGAGCGACACTTTTGGCGTTGGCTGCAAGGCCACAGACGCACCGTCGGGTGGACTGCCATTCAATGACGGCGTGCGGAAGAGCTCGACCAACTACGGGACCACTTTCCCGTATCTGACGACGCCGCTGCCGGGCAACTCCAATCCACCTCCGCCAGCCGGCTCCACCTACCCCTGAAGCACGGAGGCCGATCATGAACATTTTTAGGCTTAGCTTTGCAGCGGCACTTGCCGCGAGCCTCTCCGTGGCCGCCTGCGGTGGTGGGAGCGCGGACTCCGCGACCCCCCAGACCGCCACTCCCTCCGCGGTCGATACATCGACACTGGACAGCTTTTTGGCGTACCAAAAGACCCTGCCGCCCGCCGTGACCATCGATCCAGCGACGCTAAAGAGTCAACTGGCACCAATTAGCGACACAACGGAGCCAACCCCGATCAATTGAAGTCGGTAACTACACCGAGCCCGGTCAACATCGGGCACGAAAGGATGATGATGATGATGAATCTCAAACAGCTGGTCGTCTCGGCCGCGCTGGTCGTGGCAGCCTCTGCGTCCTGCGCGCAGGGCGCGCCCATCCCATTGACCCTGGTCACGACCGGACCGAATCTCATCGGCACGACATTCCAGCGCTCTGTCTCCGGCATGTTCATCGATATGTTCAGTTTTATGCCGGCGGACGTTGCGGGGACGGTATCCGTGACGCTGATGCCGCTCGACACCTCGATTAATTTCTTTGCGGCCCTGATCAACGGCGACAGCTTTAGCTTCTTTCCGGAGAGCGGTGCGACGAACTTCAGCTTTCAGTCAGTCGTCGACGCGCGTTCTCCGCTGTCGCTGACCGTGTTCGGCTACGCCGGTGACGCTTCAAATCTCACCGACGCCAGCGGCAGGTACTCTGGCTCCATCCAAGTGCAGACAGTCGCGGCCGTTCCGGAGCCGGAAACCTATGTATTGCTGCTTGCCGGTTTGGCGACTCTGGGCGCCCTGACAAGACGGTCCTCGCGCCGCCCGAGTTCAACGGCGTAACTAGACGCGGCGTTTGCCAGCCGATGGCTTTAAAGGAGGTCTGCATGAAACCTTTCCGCACCGCTGCTGCAACCAGCGATCGCCGCATCCGCGACACCATGGCGATCGCGATCGCCCTTTCAGCAGGCGTCTCAGTGAGTGCGGCAAATGCCGGCACTGCCTACATCGCGCTCGGTGACTCGATAACGTTCGGCGAAACCGATCTCCTCTATCGCCAATCGTTGGGCGACCGGGGCTACGTGTCTCTCTATGCGGACGCCATCGCTGCCCGCAATGGCGGCGCTCGCCCCGAAGTCGTCAATCTGGCGATCGACGGAGAAACCGCCGCCAGTTTCGTAACCGGTGCTGGTCGCACCGCCCCAGTCGTCGGACGCACCGACGTGCCGCTTGCGCTCGAGAACCTTCACTACAACGCTGGCGCGCTGGTGTCGCAGGGCAGTTTGTTTGCTTCAACCGTCGCCAGTGAGATTTTCCGGGGCAATACCGTCGGCGCGGTGACCATCACGCTGGGTTTCAACGAGCTCGCAGCGCTGTCGAGCATGTCGCCGGCCGCCGCCTTGGCGGCGATCCCCCAGACACTGCAGACGTACCAGACCAACTACAGCTCGGTGCTTACGCAGATTCGCAATCTTTTGCCAAACACGAACCTGTTGCTGTTGGGCTACTTCAACCCGTTTCCGGCCGACCCGACGAGTCCGGCCGCGCTGATCTTTAGCGCCGCCGGGTTGCAGTTGAACGGCATCATCCGCAGCTTGGCGACCCAGTACGGTGCGTCGTTTGTAGACACAGCCGGACCTTTCGTTGGCCGTGAGGCGCTTTACACCTACTTGGATGAGCAACAACACGGTTCATCGGTGCCGGGCCCCTTCGGCGGCGTGCTGCCGATCGGCAATGTGCACCCCAACGACTTGGGCTACAGCGCTATTGCTGGTCAAGTCATCGCCGTAAGTGCCGTACCCGAACCCGCGACCTGGGCGTTGCTGCTCGCCGGCATGGGCATACTTGGGCTGGCGAAGCGGAGGCATACAGCTCCCGCTTCAGGTCGAGCCGCGTTGCTGGGGTAGTCGAATCGTCTTTCGGCTTCATGGCAATGCCGACCGCGCCCGATTAAAAGCCGGCAATGCGGAGTTGACCAGCTGCAAGAGTTTGTCTGGCTAGACCGGTTTTATGACGTAATGATGGACCCTGCCGCGAGTGCCTGCGCGGCGTTCTGTGGAGGTGGCACTGCGTGAGCTGGGACTCATCGAACGCACGCTAATTATCCCGGACTGGCTGCAACGCGCGGAGCTGCGGCGACGTGTTCACGCTGGCCTCAACAAGGGGGAGGCGCGCAACGTGCCGGCACGGGCGTGTTTTTCCACCGGCTTGGTGAAATCCGCGACCGTAGCTTCTGGCAGCAGCGCTACGAGGCGGTCTGAACTTGGTGACGGCGGCTACCCGCGGGGTACCCCGCACCAAAGGGCACTCATTGGCAGTCGGCACTGGAGGGGATTCGAGCGGGTGGCGTGCCGGCCGCGGTCTTGCTGTTGAGGGGCTTGGCGCGCCGTTTGCCACGCTCCCACATTGGAGTTAACGCCTCGAAGCTGGAGCCGCACCATGGGTCTCGATGATGATTAAAAGAAGCCGGGTACGTGACTAAACATCACTGCGCATGCGGACAAGTCCGCGACTTTGTTTCAACAGAAGGTCAACCCAATGAAGATGAATCATCTGCGATCGGGCACAGGCAAGCCGCTGTTGCTTATCCACGGGCTGGGCGGCAGCGCCCGATCCTGGTCCACCATCTGGGAACCATTGGCTGCACGCCACGACGTTATTGCCGTCGACTTGCCTGGCTTCGGCGCCACGCCGCCCTTGCGCGGTGAAACTTCGATTCGCTCGCTGTGCGATGCAGTCACTTCGTTCATCGACACGCAAGGCTTGCGCGGCGTGGACGCGGTTGGCAGCTCGATGGGCGCCCGGCTCGTGCTCGAGTTGGCGCGCCGCGGCGGCGTGCTGGGGTCTGTCGTTTCTCTCGATCCCGGAGGCTTCTGGCGCGGCTGGGAGCGCCACGCCTTCTTCTCCTCGATCTGGCTCTCGATTCGCGCCGTGCGCATGTTGCAGCCGCTCATGCCAGCCATCGCCGGCAACAAGGTTGCACGCACCATGCTGCTGGCGCAGTTTTCTAGAAGGCCTTGGGCGCTCGATCCCGCTGTCGTCCTTGACGAAATGCGCAGCTATGCACAGGCACTCTCCTTTGACGAGTTGCTGCATCAACTGGCTTATGGCGAAGAACAAGAAGGTGCTCTCCGCGGCAGCATCGATGCACCGCTCGTGATCGGCTGGGGCCGCCAGGACAAGGTCTGCTTGCCACGCCAGGCGAAGCGGGCACTGTCCCTGTTTCCAGACGCGCAAATGCACTGGTTCGAACGATGTGGCCACTTCCCGCATTGGGATGCTCCCCATGAAACCGCGCAGCTCATTCTCGACACGGTCTCACGGCGGGTGGCTTCTTCAACGGCTGTGACGCGGTCGTGAAAGGCGCAGTCCTCGGCGCCGTTGCGGGTTCCTGAAGCATGGAAGGGCCGTGAGCGTCAGTTCCCATGAAGCTCGATTGCGACGACGCGTTTGTAGGTTAGAGCGACCGAACGACTCGAGCGCATGGTCAACCGCGCGAAATCACGGGTGCGCGCTCGCGTCGAGCACGTCTTCAGCGTGGTCAAGCGGCTTTGGGGGTTCGGCAAAGCGCGCTACCGCGGCCTGGCCAAGAACGCAACGCGGGCCTTCGTGGCACTGGGGTGGGTCAACATTTACCTCGCGCGAAAGCGCTTGGCGGCGTGAGTGCGTCTGCAGTGCGCAGATCGCGTGCTGCAACCGAAATTAAAGTGACATGTCGGACTGCTTTTGCAGCAACCCGGCCAACTTATCGCGCATTGCGAAAGCCAATCAATCGACTCGTTGAAATCGATGGGTTGTTCAGCGTTGCCTTAAATACCAGTCGAACCCGTCCCGCCCGTCACTCCACCGTCACACTTTTCGCCAAATTCCTCGGCTTGTCCACATCCGTCCCTCGTGCGCATGCCGTGTGATAAGCCAGCAACTGCAGCGGTACGACGTGAAGGATCGGCGAGAGCGGGCCGTAGTGCTCCGGCATGCGGATCACATGCAGCCCTTCGCCCGATTCGATGTGTGTGTCGGCATCGGCGAAGACGAAGAGTTCGCCACCGCGGGCGCGCACCTCTTGCAGATTGCTCTTGAGCTTTTCGAGCAGCGCGTCGTTCGGTGCGACCGTGACGACCGGCATCTCGGCGGTGACGAGCGCGAGCGGCCCGTGCTTCAGTTCGCCGGCCGGGTAGGCCTCGGCGTGGATGTAGCTGATCTCCTTGAGCTTCAACGCACCTTCGAGCGCGATCGGGTAATGCAAGCCGCGGCCGAGGAAGAGTGCGTTTTCTTTGCGCGCGAACGCCTCGCTCCACGCGACGACCTGCGGCTCGAGTGCCAACACCGCCTGCACGGCGACCGGCAGGTGGCGCAGCGCCGTCAGGTGCGTGGCCTCTTGTTCGTCGGTCAGGTGACCACGCGTTTGCGCGAGTGCCAGCGTCAGCAAAAACAAGCCGACGAGCTGCGTGCTGAAAGCCTTGGTCGACGCGACGCCGATCTCGACCCCTGCCCGCGTGATGTAGGCCAGGCTGCATTCGCGCACCATCGCGCTGGTCGCCACGTTGCACACCGTCAGCGTGTGCTTCATGCCGAGTGCCCTTGCATGTTTGAGCGCGGCGAGCGTGTCGGCGGTCTCGCCGCTTTGCGTGATCGTGACGACCAGCGTGCGCGGGTTGGGCACGCTGTCGCGATAGCGGTACTCGCTCGCGACCTCGACGCTGGTCGGAATCTTCGCGATGCCCTCGAGCCAGTATTTCGCGACCGAGCCGGCGTAGTAGCTCGTGCCACAGGCCAGGATAAGCACCGAATCGATCTCCTTGAAAACGCGGTGCGCGCCGTCGCCGAACAGCTC
>JANLUW010000241.1:0-21998 GCA_031363645.1 Rhizobacter sp.
CGCGACGATGCCGAAGCGGTCGCGCAGCGGGTTGGTCAGCATGCCGGCGCGGGTGGTCGCGCCGATCAGCGTGAAGGGTTGCAGGTCGAGCTTGATCGAGCGCGCGGCCGGGCCTTCGCCGATCATGATGTCGATCTGGTAGTCCTCCAGCGCGGGGTACAGGATTTCTTCGACGACCGGACTCAAGCGGTGGATCTCGTCGATAAACAGCACGTCGTTGCGTTCGAGGTTGGTCAGAATCGCGGCCAGGTCTTTTGGCTTCTCGAGCACCGGGCCGGAGGTCGACCTCAGGTTCACGCCGAGTTCGTTGGCGATGATGTGCGAGAGCGTCGTCTTGCCGAGCCCCGGCGGGCCGAACAGCAGCACGTGGTCCATCGCTTCGCTGCGCATTTTTGCCGCGCCGATGAAGATCTCGAGCTGCTCGCGGGCCTTGGCCTGACCGACGTATTCGGCGAGGCCTTTGGGCCGCAGCGCACGCTCGATCGCCTCTTCGTTCGGTGACGCGGGCGCGGCACTCACCACGCGGTTTTCAACGCGCCGTGCGGGCTCGAAATCGTCGGTCTGGATCGCCATGGTTCATTATCGGTTGCGGCTTGCCGAAATCGTCTGACAGAGTCCGCCCGTCATGAACTGCCGTCGACCATCGTCACGCTGGGCCCTTTGGATCTTCGCCGCGGCGTTGCTGTTGAAGTTGGTGATGCCATGGCTCGCCAGCGCCTCGGCGCAGATTCAGGGCAAGACGCTGGTCGAGGTCTGCACGGTGTACGGCGTGTCGCTGGTGGCGCAAAGTGGCGGCGCCACCGAGCCGGCGCCCGATCACGCGCCGGGCCACGGCAGCGCGCATTGCGCGCTGACCGCGTTGACGGCGCTGGCGCATGTCGAGCTACCCGCGCTCGCGCTAGCGCCCGTGCAGTTGCAAGACGCGCTGCCAACCCGCGCGCACCCGTCGTCGCAAGCGCCCGATGTGTGCGCCACCTGGGTCGCACGGCTCAAGCACGGGCCGCCCGCTTTCGCCTGAACTCCACGCCCTGCCTGCGGTGAAGACCGCCTGAACCGACGCGTCGCGCGCGGCGCCATGTGTTGCGGCCCGGTGTGAACCCGGCCTGCGTTCAGGACCCACCCGATGGTCGATTCCACCTTGCGAGCAGCGCTGCTGCTCGCGTTGCCGGCCGCCGCCATGGCGCAGCCGGACGAGCCCGTTCGACTGACCGGCATCGACGCCAAGACCAGACTCGAACGCGTCGAGGTCGTCGGCATCCGCCCGGCCACGATGCCGACCGAGATCCCGACCACCACGCAAAGCATCAGCGGCCAGCAGATCGAGCGCACCATCAACGCGACCGATTCGCAAGACTTGCTGAAGTACTTTCCGAGCCTGAACATGCGCGAGCGCTACATCGGCGACGACGACCAAGCCGTGCTCGCCACGCGCGCCTCGGGCACCGGCAACAGCACGCGCTCGCTGGGGTATGCCGACGGCATTTTGCTGTCGAAGCTGCTCGGCAACGGCGCCAGCTGGACACCGCGCTGGGGGCTGGTCACACCCGAAGAAATCGACCGGGTCGACGTGTCGTACGGCCCGTTCTCGGCCGCGTACTCGGGCAACTCGGCCGGCCGGCCCGACAGCACCGGCCAGCCGATCGCGCTCGCGAACAAGCTGGTGTCGGCGGATGTTGTCGGCAGTGCCGGTACCCCGGTGACGGGCGCAATCGCCGACCGGAACGCGGCTAACCAAGACTGGCTGATCCTCGGCGACACGAACCGCATCCACACCGTGCAAGACCACGCCAAGCTCAAGCTCGCGTTCGACTTCTCGAGCGGGCTGCGGGCCTCGTACACGCTGGGTGTCTGGACCAACGATGCCGAGCGCGAGGTCGGCACCTGCCTGCGCGTTGCGGCAAGCAATGCGGTTTACGGCAGCAGCGCTAGTCCGAAGGTCAACATCGGTGGGCGCGACTACACGCTGAGCCCGAGCGACTTCGCGCCGAGCCGCGGCCAGCTCGAACACGTGGCGCACGGCCTGAGCGTGAAGAGCAACACCCGCGGCATCTGGGACTGGGAGACGCCGGCTCGCGTTTCTCGGCCTTCAACGGCGACACCACGCTGACGAGCGCGTGGGCCCGAGACGCGTGGCGCATCGCGCCGTAATGGAAAGCCGTGATCGGCGGCCGCTCTGAGCACTGGCGCGCGTTCAACGGCTCGATCGCCGATGCCCGCGCGAACGCGCCGCAGCCCTTCGCACGCGCTGTATTTGCAGAAGAACCTGGGCGTGACGCCCAACGTCACCAACAGCCAGAACGTCGACGCGATCCGCACCACCGGGCTCGAACTCGCGGCGCAGGCGAACGACGTGGGGCTCAATGGGCAGGCGCACAGCAGCAGCCTGACCTACGCGCACTCCACCATCATGAACAACGACAAGTTCCCCGCCAGCGTCGGCCAATGGCAACCGCGCGTGCCGAACTGGCGCGCCACGCTGCTCGCCACTTACCGGCCCAACGCGCGCTGGTCGTTCACCGGCGGCGAGCGCTACAGCGGCCGGCAGTACGGCACGCTCGACAACAGCGACCCGAACGGCGCCACCTACACCGGCGTCAGCCGGTTTCTCGTCGCCGGCATGCGGGTGCAATACCGCATCGACCGACAATGGCTGGCGGCGGCCAGTGTCGACAACCTGGGCAACCGCACCTACTGGGCATTCCACCCCTACACCCAGCGCACGTTCAATGCCGAACTGCGTTTCGACCTCTGAAGGAGCTACCCGCCATGAAACTGATCTTGATCATCACCACCGCTGCGCTCGGCCTTGCCAGCGCCTTCGCCCACGCCCACTCGTTCAAGCTCGGCGAGATCGACATCGGCCACCCGCATGCGCGGCCCACGGTCGCCGGCCAGCCGATGGGCGGCGGCTACCTCATGCTCGACAACAAGGGACGTGACGACAAGCTGGTGTCCGCCAGCGCCGCCATCTCCGCCAGCGTCGAACTGCATTCGATGAGCATGGAAGGCGACGTGATGCGCATGCGCCAGGTCGACACCATCGCGCTGCCGACGGGCACGAAGGTCGAGCTCAAACCGGGTGGCTACCACCTCATGTTCGTCGGCCTGAAGGCGCCGCTGAAAGCGGGTGACAAGTTCCCGATGAAGCTGAAGTTCGAGAAGGCCGGCGAGGTCGAGGTGACCGTCAACGTCGAGGTGCCGAAGGCCGGCGGCGATGCGACTGTCGAGCACAAGCACTGAACCCGACCGAGCAAGGCAGCGCGAAGCCGGAAAACCTTCACGCTTTGCCTGCCTCGCGCCAATACAATTTGTGACACTCTCGGCTTTCCAACGGCGAGTCACGTACTTCGAATCACCATGACCACCCGCGCCGACCCACCCACGCTCCCCCTGCTCGAAAGCCACCTTCACTCGCTGTCCCTGCTGGCGCGAGGCAAGGTGCGCGACAACTACGCTGTCGGCGACGACCGCATGCTGATGGTCGCGACCGACCGCCTCAGCGCGTTCGATGTCGTGATGGGCGAGCCGATTCCCGGCAAGGGTGCGTTGCTGACCGGCATGGCGATGTTCTGGTTCGCGCACCTCGAAGGCATCGTTCCCAACCACCTGACCGGCGACGACCCGCTGAGCGTGGTCGCTGCCGACGAGCGCGCGCAAGTGCGGGGCCGATCGATGCTCGTGAAGCGGCTGAAGCCGCTGCCGATCGAAGCCGTGGTGCGCGGCTACCTCGCCGGCAGTGGCAGGATCGAGCACCGGCACAGTCAGTCGGTCTGCGGCGTGTCGCTGCCGCCAGGCCTGCAGCTCGCCTCGAAGTTACCGGAGCCGATTTTCACGCCGGCCACCAAGGCCGAAATGGGGGACCACGACGAGAACATCGACTTCGCGCGGACCACTGAATTGATCGGGCCCGAGCTCGCGCGCCAGGTGCGCGAGACGGCCATCGCGCTCTACGTGGCGGCGGCAGCGATGGCGCTCGCCAAGGGCATCATCATCGCCGACACGAAGTTCGAGTTCGGCCTCGACGCCGACGGCACGCTGACCTTGATGGACGAGGTGCTCACGCCCGACTCGTCGCGCTTCTGGCCGGTCAGTGGCTACGCCGAAGGCATCAACCCGCCGAGCTACGACAAGCAGTTCGTGCGCGATTGGCTCGAGCAGGTTCGCGTCGACGGCGCGCCCTGGAACAAGCGCGCGCCCGCACCTGCGTTGCCCGCCGCCGTGATCGAGCAGACCGCAGCGCGCTACCGCGAAGCCCTCGAGCGCCTGACCGGATGAAATCCCGGCTGCTGGGGCGACTCGATACCGACATCAAGGCCGCGCCGACGCCGTTCGCTGCCGATTGCCTGCGCTGCGAACGCGCCGCCTACCTCGCACGTCAGGGCGAAACCGACGAGGTCTCGCGCGAACTCGAAGCCCTGCGCAAGCGCTACAGCGCGCGCCCGAACTCCGAGCTGAGTGCGTGGCTGCACCTGATCGAAGGGCTGCTCTGCCACTACCGCGATCTCTCGTCGAACGCGCGCGACAAGCTCACGCGCGCGCATGCGCTAGCGCCGGCGCCGGACTGAAACGGTTGCAGGCGCTGAGCGCTGCGTGGCTCGCGCACCTCGACTACCTGCGCATGGATGCGGCCTCGATGGCGCGCCACGTCGCCGAGGCGCTTTCGCTGGCATCCGCCGATCACCACGCTGCGCTGGCGCGCGCCAAGCTCGTGGTGGCACAGGCCTACCACGATGGCGGCCGCTTCGATCTCGCCCGGCCGTGGTACGACCGTGCACGCTTGCATGCCACGGCCGACGGTGACGACGCCACGCTGAGCGCGATGATCTGGAACATGGCATCGCTGCGCGTTGCCGGCTGGCGCCAGAAAGAGGCCTGCGAGCCCGCGGCCTTGGGCGCCGATGCGCAAGCGATGTTGAGCGCCGACTCGACCGCGCATTTCGACGACATGCTCGGCGTGAAGAGCCTGCGGTCGCTGCAACCGATCCTGCGGGCGCAGGTCTGCACGCTGCTCGGCCGCACCGACGAAGCGCTCGCGCTCTACCTCAGCCACTTGCCACAAGCGCTCGGCCAAGGCATGCGGCCGGTCGAGGGCGTGCTGCTCGCGGACCGCGCGTGGTGCCACCTGCGCGCGGGCGGTGTCGACGCCGCGCGAGCCGATGCCGCGTCGGCCGCTTCGGCGCTGTTGCTGCCAGGAGATTTCTGCGACCGCGCGCCCGGCCACAGCCGCCTCGCGCAGGTCTACGAAAGCCTCGGCGAGAACGACGCTGCACGCGCCCAACGCGCGCTGGCAACGACGGCATGGGCCGGCTACCGCATCGATCAAGCCCGGCTCGTCGACGCGCTCGATTCGGCCGTCGGGGCGACGCCGGGCTGAGCGCCTCGGGGTCAAAAAAGCGTCATGCTCAGCTTGCGCCGGTAGCTGTCGACCACCGGGTCGGACGGCGCCACGGCGACCTGGCCCGCGACCTCGAGCTTGCCCTTCGGTGCGGCGGCGGCCTCGGCCTTGGCGGGCGCCGGCTTGGTCATCAGCTCGAGGATCGCAACGAATGTTTTGCGCGCGAGCTCACCGCGCCACGCCTTGTCGCGCATCAGGATGTCGAGCAATTCGTCGAGCGCCGGTGTGAAGCGTTGGGCCGCGAAGTGCGTTTGCGCAAGCTCGAAACGCGCGTCGAAGTCACGCTTGTTCGAGGCGATCGCTTGGGCGAGTTGCTCGGGCGAGCGTGCCGTCGCGGCGGCCTCGCAAGCGGCGAGCCAATGGCCGGCGGCGGTGAGCCGTGCATCGAGCAGCACGTTCGACGCCACTGGGTCGTAGGCGCCTCTGGCTTCTTGGGTGCGGCCGGCGCCGAGCAGCGCGCGCAGCAAGTCGTAGCGCGCTGCATCGTTGCCGGGGTGGGTCGCAACCGCCTGCTGCAGTTTTTCGACGGCGTGCTCGGAGTCGCCCTCGGCCAGCAACTCCGCCGCTTGTGCCACGTCGTCTTCGGCGGCGACCGCGTCGGCGCTCGGCACGTGCTTGTCGAGAAAGGCACGCACCTCTGCTTCGGGCAACGCGCCGACGAAACCGTCGACGGGTTGGCCGTCTTTGAACAGCACACAAAACGGGATGCTGCGCACGCCGAACATCTTCGACAGTTGGCCGGAGATTTCGGGCTGCTCGTCGGCGTTGAGCTTGGCCAGCATGAAGCGACCCGCGTAGTCGGTCTCGAGCTTTTCGAGCACCGGCCCGAGCGCTTTGCACGGGCCGCACCACGGCGCCCAAATGTCGAGCAGCATGGGCTGCTGCATCGACGCGTTGATCAGCTCGGTTTCGAAGTTTTGCAGTGAGATGTCTGGCATGGTCGGGCTTCCGGGAGGGAGGTTGGCGCGGGCGGGAGCGTGCTGCCGCGCCGCCTACAATTCGAGTTCACCAGCACCTGGAGCGAGCCTTGAGCAGCGCCCCCGTGGTGGTCGGCGTGGTGATGGGTTCCAGCAGCGACTGGGACACCCTGCGCGCCGCCACCGAGATTCTCGCCGAGTTCGGCATCCCTTACGAAGCCCGCGTCGTCTCGGCCCACCGCATGCCGGACGAGATGTTCGCGTATGCCGAACAGGCGCTGGGCCGCGGCCTGAAAGCGATCATCGCCGGTGCCGGTGGCGCCGCGCACCTGCCCGGCATGCTGGCGGCCAAAACGACCGTGCCGGTGCTCGGCGTGCCGGTCGCGAGCCGCCACTTGCAGGGTGTCGATTCGTTGCATTCGATCGTGCAGATGCCCAAAGGCATTCCCGTCGCGACCTTCGCGATCGGCGTTGCAGGTGCTGCGAACGCGGCGCTGTTCGCGGTTGCGATGCTGGCCAACGACGACCCGGCCCTGCGCGCGAAGCTCGACGCGTACCGCACGCGCCAGACCGAAGTGGCGCGTGCAATGAGCGCCGATTTGAAATGACTGGGCCGTTCATCCCGCCTGGCGCCACCCTCGGCGTCATGGGCGGCGGCCAGCTTGCCCGCATGTTCGTGCACGCTGCGCAGCAAATGGGTTACGCGACGGCGGTGCTCGATGCCGATCCGGCGAGCCCGGCGGGCTTGGTCGCGCAGCACCACATTCGGGCCGACTACCTCGATGAAACCGGGCTCGCGAAACTCGCCGACCTGAGCGCGGCCATCACCACTGAGTTCGAAAACGTGCCGGCGCGCGCGCTCGCCGCGCTGGCCGAACGCCGTCCGGTCGCGCCCGGTGCGGCAGCGGTTTCGATCTGCCAAGACCGCGCTTCCGAGAAGGCGCACTTCGGCCGCAGCGGTGTGCCGTGCGCGCCGCACGCGATGCTCGAATCGGTCGTTCAACTCGTGTCGGTGCGGGCCGATTTGCTGCCCGGCATCTTGAAGACCGCGCGCCTCGGCTACGACGGCAAAGGGCAGATCCGGGTCGAGAGCCGCGCCGAGTTGGCGTTGGGCTGGGCTGCGCTCGGCGGCGTCACGTGCGTGCTCGAGAAGATGCTGCCTCTGGCAGACGAGATTAGCGTGATCGTCGCGCGCGGCGCCGACGGCGCCATCGTCGAGCTGCCGGTGCAGCAAAACCTGCACCGTGACGGCGTGCTGGCCGTCACGCAGGTGCCGGCGCCCGATGTGCCGGCCGAGTTGCAACGGCGCGCGGTCGAAAGCGCACGCCAGATCGCGGCCGAGCTCGGCTATGTCGGCGTGTTGTGCGTCGAATTCTTCGTGCTGGCCGATGGCTCACTCGTTGCCAACGAGATGGCGCCGCGGCCGCACAACTCGGGCCACTACAGCATCGACGCCTGCGACGTGTCGCAGTTCGATCTTCAAGTGCGCACGATGACCGCGGCGCCGCTCATCGCCCCGCGCCAGCATTCGCCGTGCGTGATGCTGAACCTGCTCGGCAACCTGTGGTTCGACGCCGACGGCCATGAGCGCGAGGCCGGCCCCGACTGGGCGTCCGTGCTCGCGCTGCCCGGCGCGCACCTGCACCTCTACGGCAAGGCGCAGGCCCGCCCCGGCCGCAAGATGGGCCACCTGACGGTCACTGCAGCCGACAGTGCGCAAGCGCTGGCCGTCGCGCGCGAAGCTGCGGCGCGGCTCGGCCTGGAAAGCTGGTGACGGTGCTCGACGGCTCGGCTGCTGCGGCCGTCGCGCGCGCTGCCGACCTGCTCGCCGCCGGCGAAATCGTTGCCTTTCCGACCGAGACCGTCTACGGCCTCGGCGCGCGTGCCGACGATGCTGCGGCGGTGTTGAAGATCTTCCGCGTCAAGGGCCGGCCCGAGAACCATCCGTTGATCGTCCACGTGGCCGAGCCGGCGCTGACCGCGGCGTTCGCAGCCGAGGTTTCGCCGCTGGCGCAACGCCTGATCGATGCATTTTGGCCCGGCCCGCTGACCTTGATTTTGCCGCGCGTGCCGGCAATGGCCGCGGCCGCTGCGGGCCACCAAAATAGCATCGGGCTGCGCTGCCCTTCGCACCCGGTCGCGCGCGCGCTGCTCGCTGCCGCGCACGCGCGCGGCGTGCCCGGCGTGGCCGCGCCGAGCGCGAACCGATTCGGCCGCACCAGCCCGACGCGCGCAGCCCATGTGGTCGACGAATTCGGCGACACATTGGCCGTGCTCGATGGCGGCGATGCCGATCTGGGCATCGAATCGAGCATCGTCGACTGCTCGCGCGGCCACCCGGTGCTGCTGCGCCCCGGCATGCTCACGCGCGCCCGCATCGAGGCCGTGGCCGGCGAGCCCTTGCGCGCGGCCGATGCCGGTGCGCCGCGCGCGCCGGGCATGCTCGCCGCCCACTACGCGCCGAACGCCAAATTGCGGCTGATGCCTACGGCGATGCTTCACACGGCTTTGCAAGTGCTCGGCGAGCGCCCGCTGAAGCTGGCGGTATATTCACGCGGCCCGCCGCCGGGCGCTGCCCGCGGGGTGCTGCACCGTCGCATGCCGGCGCAGGCGGCCGCTGCCGCACATGAACTGTTCTCGGTGTTGCGCGAGCTCGATGCCGAAGGCGTGCAACTCATCTGGGTCGAAGAGCCGCCGCCCGAGCCCGAATGGGACGGCGTGCGTGACCGCCTGTGGCGCGCTGCAGCCGCCTGACCCTCCTTCCCACGAACCGCTGGCCCATTGCCGAATCCCTGGAGCTCCGAATGATCTCGAACCTGAACAAAACCGCCCGCGCCATGCTGTGCGCCGGCATGCTGGCATCGGCGGCGCTGCTCGCTTCTTGCGGAGGTGGCGAGCCGGTGCAACGCTTCAATGCCACCCGCGTGATCGCCTTCGGCGACGAGTTCAGCGTCATCAATGCCGACGGCAGCAAGTACAGCGTCAACGCGCTCGCCACCGGCTCGACCAGCCAACTCGATTGCGCCGGCAACCCGCTCTGGATCCAGTCGGTCGCGGCCAACTACGGACTGGCCTTTGCGCAATGCCCCGGCACCACCACCAACCCCGTCAGCCGCGTCTATGCGGCCAACGGCGCGCTGGTGGCCGATGTGTCCAACCAGATCGATCAGCACCTGAACAACGGCGGCTTCGTCGCTGGCGACCTCGCGACCGTGCTGGCCGGCGCGAACGACGTGGTCGCGCAATTTCAGCTCTACCCGAGCACCGGCGAGGCTCAGCTCTCGGCCAACCTCACCGCTGCCGGCGCGGCGCTCGCGCGTCAGGTGAATCGCCTGGCCGATTACGGTGCCAAGGTGCTGATCGTGACGATCCCCGACATGGGCTTGACACCCTTCGGCGGTGACCGCACGGCCGGCTCGACCGACGCCAACCCGGCGCTGCTGACGCGGCTCTCGACCCGGTTCAACGACGCGCTGCTCGCCGGCATCACCAACGACGGCCACAAGATCGGCCTGGTGCAGCTCGACGAGTACCTGAAGGCGGTCGACACGGCTGCATTGCGCGGCCAGGGCAGCTTCAACAACACCACGCGGGCGGCCTGCAACGTGGCGCTGCCGCGGTGCACGACCAACACGCTCGTCGCCGACGCCGTCAACTCGGTTTGGCTGTGGGCCGACAACCGCCACCTCGGCGCCAACGGCCAATCGAGCCTCGGCTCGCTGGCGACCACGCGGGCTCGGAACAACCCGTTCTGACGCTGCGCTCGCGGCGCTCGGCGCATTGCGTGCACCTTTTCACAGCGGGTTCACAGCTCTTTATCGAACGACCGGGTTTGTCCCGGCGCGCTGCGTTTCGGCGCGCCCGTACAGTCGCTTTTCGAAAAACGAACAACCGTTCGTTTTCGTGGCCCGCGAGGCCGCACCGCACCCTTCGAGAGGCAGTCAATGAGACAGATTCGTTCCTGGGCACCGGCCGCATCCGCGGCCATGGTTTCGCTGTTGTTGGCAGCGTGCGGTGGTGGTGGCAGCGACACCACGCCCGCAGTGGCGATCACCTCGGTCAAGGTGATGGGCGACAGCCTTGCCGACAGCGGCACCTTCGGCTTCAAGTTCACCGTCAACGGCCCCGACTCGAAGGTCTACCCCGAGCGCATCGCCGCGAGCTACGGCCTGCCGGCGCTGTGCAACGTGTACGCCGCGACCAGCGCGACCACCTTCGTGGCGAACCCGCAACCCGGCTGCACCAACTACGCGGTCGGCGGCGGGCGCATCAACAACTACAGCGCGCCGACCTCGCCGGTCTCGATCACGCAGCAGCTCAAAAACGCCTCGGCCGCGGGCAACTACGCGGCCGGTGATTTGCTCGTCGTCGACGGCGGCGGCAACGATGCAGCCGACCTCATCGGCGCCTACCTCCGGGCCGCGACCGACGGCGGTGCTGCCTACGTTGCGCTGCTCGGCACGCTGCTGCCACCGGCCACGATCGGCGCTGCGGTGGCGCAAGGCCGGCCCGGTCTGGAGGCCGTCGGTGCGACCTACCTCAGCGCGCTCGCCGACAACTTCTACGCCACGATCAAGGCATCCGCGCTCGACAAAGGCGCGCTGCGCATCGCGCTGCTTAACATGCCGGGCATCACCAACACGCCGCGCTTTCAGACCGTGCTCGACAGCATCGCCGCGGCCAACGGCGGTGGTGCGGCAGGCGCTGCGGCACGCGCGCATTCCGAGGGCGTGTTCAACGGCTGGGTCGTCGCGTTCAACACGCAGCTCGCGACCAAGTTCGCCGGCAACGCCAACGTCGTGATCGTCGATTTCTACGCCTCTTTCAACGAGCAGATCGCGAGCCCGGCGTCGTTCAGTTTGCAAAACGTCAAGACCCCGGCGTGCCCGATCACCGGCCTGGGCAGCGACGGCTTACCGACCTATTCCTTCCCGACCTGCACCACCGCGGCGCTGTCGGCGTTCCCGCCGCCGGCCGGTGCGACCGGCGGTGCCGATTGGTGGAAGAGCTACGGCTTCGCCGATGGCTTTCACCCGACGCCGTACGGCCACGACCTGCTCGCGCGCTACATCTCGCGCGCGCTCGCCACGGTCGGCTGGCTCTGACACGTTGCACGAAGGAACACGAACCATGAAGCAACGCATCATTCCCTTGGCCGCCGTCATCGCTTGCGGCCTGCTCGCCGCGAGCGCCGCGCACGCGCAGGCCGCCGGCACGCTGCTGCTGCGTGCCGGTGTCACCCGGATCACGCCGAACGTGGACAGCGGTGACCTGACCGCACCGTCGCTCGGCGGCACCCAAGCCGACATCCGCGCCAGCACCCGCCTCTCCGGCGGCATGACCTACATGCTGACCGACCAGTTCGCGATCGACGTGCCGCTCGCGCTGCCGTTCAAGCACGACATCGTCGGCGCTGGCGCGATCGCCGGCGTCGGCAAGATCGGCGAGGTGCGCTCGCTGCCGATCACGGTGATGGGCCAGTACCGCTTTCTCGACGCGAAAGCGCCTCTGCGGCCTTACGTGGGCGCGGGCCTGACCTACGCCAAGTTCTACAAGGCCAAGAGCACTGCGGCACTCAGCGCGTTGACCGGCGGCACCCCGGCCAACCCGACCAAGCTGTCGGTCGAATCGAAACTGGCCGCCACCGTGCAGCTCGGCGCGAGTTACGCGTTCAACGACCACTGGTTCGTCGATGCGACCGTGCTGCACACGTTCCTCAAGACACGCACCACCTTGTCGACCGGGCAAACGCTCGACACCAAGGTCGACCCCGACACGGTCGCACTCACCGTCGGCTACATGTTCTGATCGCGCGGCGGGCGGTTCATCAGGCGGAGCTTCATCGCCAGGATCGCCACCGCGAGCGCCAGCGTGACCGTGTTGGCGATCACGATCGGCCAGGCCTGCAGCAGCACGCCGTAGGCCAGCCACAGCGTGATGCCGCAGGTGAACACGCTGTACATCGTGAGCGAGATGCCGCTCACGTCGCGGGTGCGAAACGTGAGCCACGCCTGCGGCATGAACGAGGCCGTGGTGAGCGCGGCGGCGGCGTAGCCGAGGGTGTCGATCAAGGTCATGGTGGGCGACTTGCGTGAGGTCGGGTTGCGTCGGATCAATTGCGGGGCTCGGGCGGCACCGGCGGCGTGCCGGCGAGCGGCGCGTCGTTCGCGGTCCACTGCACCAGCGCGTCGAAGGCTGGCCGCGCGGCGTTCGCATTCGCGTGGTTCGCGATCGCGACCACCACGTAGCGCCGGCCCGAGTTCGCGAGCACGTAGCCGGCGATGCCGGCTACGTCGCGCAGCGAGCCGGTTTTCAGATGTGCGCGGCCCAAGGTCGCGCGCGATCTCTTCAAGGTGCCGTCGATGCCGGCCACCGGCAGCGAGGCCATCAGCTCGGGCATCACCGGGCTGGCCCAGGCGGCGAGCAGCAGGCGCGCGAGCAACTGCGAGATGACACGTGACTCGCGTGAGAGGCCCGAGCCGTTGTCGATCACGAGCGCGGCAACCGATGCGCCGAGCCGCTCTTGGCTCCATTGCCGCACGACCTCGCGCGCGGCGTCCGGCGTGCCGGCGCCCCGCTGCGTCAGGCCGAGCGTCAGGAACAGTTGCTGTGCCATCACGTTGTTGCTGTATTTGTTGATGTCGCGGATTACTTCGGCGAGCGTGGGTGAGGGCACCTCGAACGTCGGCGGTGTGGTCGCCGCGACGGGCGCCACGCCGTCGCGCACCGTGCCGCCGATGCGGCCGCTCATGTCCTTCCACATGCCGAGCAGGGCGCGGGCGTTGTAGCGCTCTGGGTCGGCGTAGGCGGTGGCCCACACTTTTTCAGCGCAGGCCGCCGGGTAGCTGCCGGTGAAGCGCAGCCGCATCGGGTCGCTGAAGTCGGCCCGCAACGCGCCGCGCCAATCGTCGCAAGCGCCAGCCGTCAACGGCACGGTGGTGTCGACACGCACGCCGGCGAGCGGCGGGTCGGTCGCGATCGTCGCGATGCCGCGGGCGGCGTCGGGTGCGATCGTGAACACGACGGCCTTGTAGTTCAGCATCAGCGCGTCGGCGCGCACGTTGTACGGGCGGAGCGCTTCGCCGTCGAAGTCGGCCGGGCTCTGCTCGGGCACGGTGAAAGCGCTGCGGTCGAGCACGATGTCACCGCGGATCTCGCGCACGCCGAGTTGCTGCACGCGGCGCAGCAGCAGCCACAGGCGCTCGATCACGAGCTTCGGGTCGCCGCTGCCCTTGATGACGAGGTTGCCGTCGAGCACGCCGTCGCGCAGCGTGCCTTGCAGCCAGACCGGCGTCGACCAGGTGTAGGCCGGGCCGAGCAATTCGAGCGCCGAGTAGGTCGTCAGCAGCTTCATCAACGAGGCGGGGTTCGCCGGCTGATCGGCCTGCCACGCGAGGCGCGGGCGCGCGCTGCCCACCTCTTGCACCATCGCGACGACCGCGTCGCGCGGCACGCGCGCGCGGTCGAGCGCGGCCGTCACCGGGCTGGGCAAGGTGTCGGCCGCAGCGAGCGAGAGGGCCGGCGCGGGCACGCAAATCAGCAATGTCAGAACGGTGCGCAGCGCAGGGCGGAAAAGCATGGATCGATGATCGCACGCGGGTGCGGCGGCTAAACTCGTTCGATGCCCTGCTCGCTGCTCGCTTTCGACACCGCCACCGAACACATGAGCATCGCGCTCGCGGTGCGCGGCGAAGTTTTTGCACATGAATCTGCGGGCGGTGCGCAGGCTTCGGCAACGCTGATTCCATCGATCCTCGCGCTGCTCGCAAAGGCCGGCGTCACGCTGCGCGAGCTCGATGCGATTGCGTTCGGCCGCGGGCCGGGCGCGTTCACCGGCTTGCGCACCGCGTGCTCGGTCGCGCAGGGCCTGGCCTTCGGGGCCGACAAGCCGGTGCTGCCGATCGACACGCTGCTCGCGGTCGCCGAAGACGCGCGCGCCGGTGACCGCCGAGCGCAACACGTGTGGGTCGTGATGGACGCGCGCATGAACGAAATCTATGCCGCGCAATACGCGTTCGCCGAAGGCCGCTGGGCCGTTCGCGACGCGCCGCTGCTGACGACGCCCGATGCGCTGGGCGCGCGTTGGCAGGCGCAGCCGCCCGACCTGATCGCCGGCACCGCGCTCGCCGCGTTCGGCGACCGGCTCGCCACGCATGGCGCGCGCCTCGCTCCCGGGGCGCTGCCGCGGGCGCGCGCGATGCTGCCGTTGGCGCAGGCGTTGTGGGCCGCCGGAGGCGCGGTCGACGCGGCACTCGCGCTGCCGCTCTACGTGCGCGACAAGGTCGCGCAGACCACCGCCGAGCGCGACGCGGCGCGGGCGGCGAAGCTGGAGGCAGGTCGGTGAGTGCACAGTGGAAGGACGCGGCACCGACTGTCCAGTCGATGACCACGGCGCAGCTCGATGCGGTGCTGGCGATCGAGGTCGCGGCCTACCCGTTTCCGTGGAGCCGCGGCAACTTCATCGATTCACTCGTGGCCGGCTACCTGGCGCAGGTTTTGTACGGCACCCGCGGCGAACTGCTCGGCTATTTCGTCGCGATGGACGGTGTCGCCGAGATGCACCTGCTCAACATCACGGTCGCGCCCGCGGTGCAGGGCCGCGGCCATGCGCGCACGCTGTTCGACGCGCTGATCGCGTTGTGCCACGCGCACCATGCGCACGAACTTTGGCTCGAAGTGCGCGCCAGCAATGCGCGGGCGCGCGAGATGTACCTGCACCTCGGCTTCACGCAGGTCGGCTTGCGCAAGGGCTACTACCCGGCGCCGTTCGGGCGCCGCGAAGACGCTGTTGTGATGAGCCTGAAGTTCGATGCGCCGCAGCCGACCGGAGCCGACGATGCGCTGGGATGAACGCCAGGTCGCGATGCTGCGCGAGATGGGGGTTCGGTTGTGGTTCCCACAACCCGACCCCGTACCGGGGTCCGTGAGCTCCCCCCTGCCCCCCGCCGAGCGGGGGGTGGGCGAGGTTGTCGCCTCGCAGCCGGCGGCAGTCCAGCTTCACACGATCGTCCTCGATCGGTCGCAGGCACAGCCTTCGTCATCCGTCGCCACACTCGACTGGCCCGCACTGCGCGAGACGGTCGCCGCGTGCACCGCCTGCAAGCTCTGCGGGGGCCGGCGTCAGTCCGTGTTCGGTGTCGGCAACCCGCAAGCGCACTGGATGATCGTCGGCGAAGCGCCGGGCGAGCAGGAAGACCAGCAAGGCGAGCCGTTCGTCGGCCGCTCGGGGCAGTTGCTCGACAACATGCTGCGCGCTGTGTCGCTGACCCGTGGCGAGGCCGAGCCGGCCAGGCAGGTCTACATCGCCAACACGATCAAGTGCCGTCCGCCCGGCAACCGCAACCCGGCGCCCGACGAGCTCGCGAAGTGCGAGCCGTTCCTGATCCGCCAGGTGCAGCTCGTGCAGCCGAAGATCATCGTCGCAATGGGTCGTTTCGCGGTGCACAGCCTGCTGCGCAGCACCGAGCCCATCGGCCGCTTGCGCGGCCGCGTGCACTCCTACCAAGGCGTGCCGCTGATCGTGACTTACCACCCCGCCTACCTGCTGCGCAACCCGCAAGACAAAGCCCGCGCCTGGGACGACCTCTGCCTCGCGGTCGAGACTGCCGACGCCAGCGTGCCGGCTTGAAGCCCGCCGCGCTGCGCCGGCTGCCCCGAATTACTTCTTCAGCTTGACCGGCCGCTTCCAGCCCGCGAGCGACAGCTGCTTGCCGCGCGCGACCGTCAATTGCCCGGCCGGCGCGTCTTTCGAGATCGTCGAGCCGCCGCCGATCGTGGCGCCATCGCCGAGCGTGATGGGCGCGATCAGCACGCAGTTGCTGCCCACGTGCACGTCGTTTCCGATCACGGTGCGGTGCTTGTTCGCGCCGTCGTAGTTCGCGGTGATGCTGCCGGCACCGAAGTTGACGCGCTCTCCGACCGTCGCGTCGCCGAGGTAGGCGAGGTGGTTCGCTTTTGCGCCCTTCGCGAGCGTCGAGTTTTTTACCTCGACGAAGTTGCCGATGTGCACTTCTTCGGCCAGCACCGCGCCCGGCCGCAGCCGCGCGAACGGGCCGATCAACGAGCCTGCGCCGACGTGCACGCCGAGCGCCTCGCCGTCGATGTGCGTGAACGGGTGGATCACCGCGTGCGCTGCAATCGTCGCGTTGCGGATCACGCAGTTCGCGCCGATGCGAACGCCGTCGCCGAGCGTCACCTGGCCTTCGAACACGCAGTTCACGTCGATCGAGACATCGCAGCCGCACGCCAACTCGCCGCGCAGATCGAAGCGCGCCGGGTCGGCCAGGCGCACGCCGGCTTCCATCATCGCCTCGGCCTGTTTGCGCTGGTAGCGCCGCTCCAGGTCGGCGAGCTGCACGGGGCTGTTGACGCCGAGCACCTCGGTCTCGCTCGGTGCCTCCGCAGTGACGATCGGCACGCCGTCGGCCATGGCCATGGCCACCACGTCGGTCAGGTAGAACTCGCCCTGGCTGTTGTCGTTTTTCAGCGCGGCGAGCCAGCGCTTGAGCAGCGCGGTCGGCGCGGCCATCACGCCGGTGTAGACCTCGTGGATCAGGCGCTCGGCCGGGTTGGCGTCGCGGTGCTCGACGATGCCGTGCACGCGGCCGCCTTCGTCGGCAGAGCGGCCAGCAGGGTCGCCGCGCACGATGCGGCCGTAGCCGGTCGGGTCGGCGAGCTCGACGGTCAGCAGCGCGAGCCGCATGCCGCCGCAGGCCTCGATCAGCGCGCGCGCGGTCGAAGCTTCGATCAGCGGCACGTCGCCGTTCAGGATCAGCGTGGTGCCGTCGTCGTGCAGTTTCGGCACGGCTTGCAGCACCGCGTGGCCGGTGCCGAGCTGCGGCATCTGGCGCACGAACTGCAAGTGCGGCGCGGCGACCGCGGCTTCGACCTGCTCGGCGCCGTGGCCGGTGATCGCGACGATGCCGTCTGCCCCCAGATCGGCAGCGGTTTTCAGAACATGCTGCAATAGTGACCGCCCGGCCAGTGTGTGCAGCACTTTCGGCAGGGCCGATTTCATGCGGGTGCCTTTGCCCGCCGCCATGATCACGATGTCGAGCGCCATGTTGTCAGTCTTTCGAACGTTCGGTTTTCGGTCGCTGATTATCGGCGCGCTGTTCGTCTTGCTGGGAGGCTGCAGCGCAGTGCGCATCGGCTACGGCACCGCCCCTGACATCGCTTACTGGTGGCTCGATGGCTACGTCGACCTCAACGACACGCAGACACCGCGGGTGCGCGAGGCGATCAGGCAGTGGTTCGCGTGGCACCGCCGCACTCAGCTGCCCGACTACGCCACGCAACTCGCACGCACGCAAACGGAGGTGCTGGCCGACACCACGCCGGCGCGGGCTTGCGAGTGGCAGGCCGAGGTCGTCAAGCGCGCGCACACCGCGTTCGACCGCATCGCTCCGGCGGCGGCCGACCTGATGCTGTCGTTGACGCCCGAGCAAATTCGCTACCTCGAGCAGCGCTACGCAAAATTCAACGGCGAGTTCCGCGACAACTACCTGCAGCCTGACTCGCGCAAACGCGCCGACGAAAATTTCAAGCGCACCGTGGACCGTGCCGAAACGCTCTACGGTCGCCTCGAAGAAGCCCAGCGCGCCCGCATCGCCGAAGGTTTGGTGCGCTCGCCGTTCGACGCCGAAGCGTGGTTCGCCGAGCGCCGCCAGCGCCAGCTCGACGCGTTGCAGATGATCCGCAAGCTGGTGTCAGAGAAGGCCAGTCGCGAGCAGGCGCTCGCGGCGTTGAACGGCTACATCGAACACCTGGAGCGCTCGCCGCGCGAGCCGTACCGTCGCTACTCGGAACGGCTCGCTGAATTCAACTGCGGTTTCGCCGCGAACCTGCACAACGCGACCACCGCATCGCAGCGGCGCACCGCCGCCGACAGGCTCGCGGGCTGGGAAAGCGACTTTCGCGCGATTGCCGCGGCGCCGGTCAAGGAGGGCGGCTGACGCACCCCGGCCAGCGCAAGGCAGCCGCCTACTTCGTCGAGATCTGCGTCGTCACGTTGCGCGGGTTCGGGCCAGCGCTCGGAAAGTCTTTCAGCGCGGCGTCGAACATCGCCGGCAGCAGGTAGTCGATCGAGGTCGACGGCCCGGTGTTGCTGGCCCGGGCTTCGTACAGCAACTGGCCGGTCTTGCGGTCACGGATCAGCAGCGCGACCTCGCGGTCGAAGCTCGGCGAATAGCCGTCATAAAAGCCGTTGTAGAAGCCGCCCTGAAAGCCCCAACCGGGCCCCCAACCACGGCCCCAACGGTTGTGGCCGTAGCCCGGGCCATAGCGAAACCCGCCGCGCCAAAACAGCGGGTCGTTGTAGATCCAGGGGTCGTTGCTGGTGACGCGCGCGCCGAGCTGCATCAGGTAGTCGGCGCTGCCGCCGTCGGCGGCGGCACGAAAACCCGCCGCTTCGAGTGCGCCGCGTGCCGCGGTTTCGAGTTGCACCTGACGCTCGGGGTGGGCTTGTTGCGACGGCAGCCGTTCGAACACGAAGCTCGCCGGTTTGCGATCAGCGGGCCACGGCCCGAAGGTCGAAACCTCGTTGTTCAGGTTGTTGAAAGAAGCACAGCCGCCGAGCACCAGGGCGATGCAGGCGGCACCGATGAATCTGAGCATGTCGTTTCTCCTTCGGCGCGGGTTCAGTGCGCCGCACGAATCGGGATGGTGGCCGACGGGTCGGGGTCTACCGGGGCGGGCGCCACGGCCTCGACCCCACGAATCTCGTCGTCGTCGTCGAAAGCGCGGTCGCCCGCGGAATCGGCCACGCCGTTTGCTTCGAGTGAGGCGAACGGGTAGAGGTTCCGGTCCATCAGGTGCGACGGCACGACGTGCGCCATCGCATTGAACATGTTGTCCACGCGGCCGGGAAAGCGCCGGCCCCAGTCGCGCAGCATTTGCCGGGTCTGCACGCGCTGCAGGTTCTCCTGGCTGCCGCACAGCGTGCACGGGATGATCGGGAACTGCTTGTGCGCGGCCCAGCGTTCGAGGTCGGCCTCGGCCACGTAGGCGAGCGGGCGGATCACGATGTTTTTGCCGTCGTCGCTCACCAGCTTGGCCGGCATGCCTTTGAGCCGGGCTGCGAAAAACATGTTCATGAACAAGGTTTGCAACATGTCGTCTCGGTGATGACCGAGTGCGATTTTCGTCGCGCCCAATTCGCTGGCCACGCGGTACAAAACGCCGCGCCGCAGCCGCGAGCACAGGCTGCACATCGTCTTGCCTTCGGCGATCACGCGCTTGACGATCGAGTAGGTGTCCTGGTTTTCGATGTGGAACGGGATGCCGAGTTTGGCGAGGTATTCGGGCAGCACGTGGCCCGGAAAGCCCGGCTGCTTCTGGTCGAGGTTGACCGCGACGATGTCGAAGTCGATCGGCGCGCGTGCCCGCAGGCTGATCAAAATGTCGAGCAGCGCGTAGCTGTCTTTGCCGCCCGAGACGCAGACCATGACCTTGTCGCCCGCCTCGATCATGTTGAAGTCGACGATCGCCTGACCGACCTGCCGGTGCAGGCGTTTGCCGAGCTTGGCCAACTCGACCGACAGGCGCTCCTTGAGCGCGCGCGGCTCAAGCACGGCGCTCATGCTTTCTCCTTCAAGCCGAACACTTCGCAGCCGACCGATGCGCAATCGGGGTACACATCGGGCTTCTCGGTCGAGACCCGCGCGGCGCGCACTTTCGGGTGCGCCAGCATCATGGCGAGCACGTCGTCGACCAACGTTTCCTGCAGGTGGATGTGGCCCCGGCCGACCCGCTCCAAGACGCTGCGACGAATGAAGTCGTAGTCGACCACCTCGTCGAGCTCGTCGGCCTTCGGTGTCGATTGCGCGAGCGGAATGTACAGGTCGACGTTGATCAGCACGCGCTGCTCGCCGGTCTTCTCGAACGCGTGCACGCCGATGTTGATAGAGACCTCGTAGTCGCGCAAAAACAAGCGCCGGCAATCCATCAGGCTGGGGTGGCTAAGCAGGCTTTGCATGGGGAGTTTTCTCAGGAATTTTTTTGAGCGAGGTAGAGCACATCGCGCGGCTGCGCGGCCAAGTGCTGGCCACCGTCGACCAGCAAGGTGGTGCCGGTGATGGCCGGTGATTCGATCAGGAAACGCACGGCGCGGGCGATGTCTTGCGGGGTCGACGAACGTTCGAGCGGCGTCATCTTGTGCGCGGCCGCGAACTCGTCATCGTTCATCGGGCCCGACACCATCGTCACGCCCGGCGCCACACCGCACACCCGCACCCGCGGCGCGAGCGCCTGCGCGAGCATCACCGTGGCCGCCTGCAGCGCGGCCTTCGACAGCGTGTACGAAAAGTAGTCGGGGTTCGGGTTCCAGAGCTTCTGGTCGATGAGGTTGACGACGCAGCCCCCGCCCTTCGCCCGTTCCTCGCGGCAACCGTCGAGGTGCGCATGCAGCGCTTGCGCAAGAAGAATCGCCGGCGCGGTATTGGCACGCCAGTGCTTCTCCATCGAGGCGACGCTGAAAGTGGCCGGCGCGTCGTACTCGAAGGTCGACGCGTTGTTGACGATCGCGTCGAGCCGCTCGAAGTGCGCAGCGACCGCAGGCACCAGCGCGCGGCACGCGGCCTCGTCGGACAGATCGGCCTGGAACGCATGGGCCTGCGCGCCGAGTGCCTGCAGTTCGCCGACCGTGGCCTGCGCCTCGGCAGCCGAGCCGCGGTAGTGCACGGCCACGTCGAAACCGTGCGCGGCCAGATCGAGCGCCATCGCGCGGCCGAGCCTGCGGGCGGCGCCGGTGACGAGCACGACAGGGCGTGTGGAAGCGGTCATGGTTTCTACAATGCGCTGATGCAAATGAATCGACTCGCCAGTGTATCGGCGGCGCTCCCCCGACTGATCCACAGGTCAATAGCCCGCGACGGTGGCTGGCTGCCGTTCGACCGCTTCATGGCGATGGCGCTGTATGCGCCGGGTCTGGGCTACTACGCGAACCACGGGCGCAAGTTCGGCATGTTGCCGCAATCAGGCAGCGATTTCGTCACCGCCCCCGAGCTTTCGCCGCTGTTCGGACGCGCGCTCGCACGGCAGGTGGCGCAGGCCTTGCGGGCGAGCGAAACGCGCGAGGTCTGGGAGTTCGGTGCCGGCTCGGGCGCGCTCGCGCACCAGTTGCTCGATGCGTTGGAGAGTCTCGGCCAAGCGGTCGAGCGCTACACGATCGTCGACGTGTCGGGCATGTTGCGCGAACGGCAGCGCGAGCGCCTCGCGGCCTTCGGCGCCAGAGTGCAGTGGGCCGACGAGCTGCCCGAGGCGATGCAAGGTGTGATCGTCGGCAACGAAGTGCTCGACGCGATGCCGGTGCAACTGCTGCACTGGGATGGCGCGGCGTGGTTCGAGCGCGGCGTGGTCGCCCAGGGGCAGGGCTTCGCGTTCGCCGACCGCGCGACGCAACTGCGCCCGCCGGTGGATGCGGCCTTCGTTCCCGGCTCCACCACCGAAATCCACCCCCAGGCCGAGGCCTTCATCCGCACCCTGGCCGAGCGCCTGGAACGCGGCGCGGCCTTCTTCGTCGACTACGGCTTCCCCGACGCCGAGTACTACCTGCCCGAGCGCGTCGGCGGCACGCTGATGTGCCACCGCGCGCACCGGGCCGACACCGACCCGCTGGCCGACATCGGCGAGAAAGACATCACCGCCCATGTCAACTTCAGCGCCATCGCGCTGACCGCGCAAGACGC